>JBATTM010000577.1:0-1843 GCA_049670545.1 Polyangiales bacterium | reverse complement strand
ATCTTTCGTCTGGAAGACCACATTCGCCGGCTGTTCGAGTCTGCGCACATTTGCACCCTGCCGATGCCGTACTCGCGAGAAGAGGTCTCGAACGCGTGCGTCGAGACGGTGCGGGCCAACGGCCTCGACGCTTGCTACCTCCGACCGATCGCCTTCATGGGGGATGGCGCGATGGGGCTTGGCTCTGCCAACCCGACGCGCGTCGCCGTCATCGCGTGGCGGTGGGGCGCGTATCTCGGTGACGAGGGCCTATCGAAGGGCATTACCGCGAAGGTCAGCTCCTTCACCCGTCCGGGGGTCAACTCGTTGATGGCTAAAGGCAAGGTCGTCGGGCACTACGTCAATTCGATCCTCGCCAAGCGCGAGGTCGTCGCCGCGGGCTACGACGAGGCGATCATGCTCGACCCCCAGGGCTACGTCTCCGAGGCCTCGGGCGAGAACATCTTCATCGTGAGGGACGGCAAGGTGAGCACCCCAGCCCAAGGCGGCTCCCTCCTGGTCGGCATCACCCGAGACACCGTCACGACTTTGATGCGCAGCATGGGCCTCGAAGTCCAAGAGCGCGCCGTGTCACGCGACGAACTCTACATCGCCGACGAAATGTTCATGGTCGGCACCGCAGCCGAGGTCACACCCGTGCGCGAGGTCGACAACCGCTCCATCGGCCAAGGCAGCCGCGGCCCCATCACCAAACAAGTCCAAGACGCCTACTTCAACATCGTCAAAGGCACCAACCTCCCCCAAGAAAACTGGATCACCCACATCTAAAAAGGGGACAGTCCCCTTTTCCCAAGGGTTAATCCCCGCGACCCCACCACCCATCACACGAAAAGGGGACAGTCCCCATTAACCAGGGGTTAATCTTCGAGGACGGTTTTGTGGATGATGATGCGGCGGCAGTGAGGACACTGATGGAGTTCGTCGGCCCGCTGAAGCTCGATGGAGAGCTGCGCCGGCAGCGCCATACGACACGCGTCGCAGGTGTCCGACTTCACGATGATCACCGCGTTGGCCATCCCGGTGCGCAGGCGCTCGTAGCGCTTGATCGTCGTCTTTGAGACTTTGGCGGCGAGCTCTTCGCGGCCTTGGAGCAGGCCGTTGCGTTGTTCTTCGAGCTCGCCGATTCGACCCTTGGACGACTCTTCCTCGGCCTGAAGCATCGTCTTGGCTTCGTCGAAATCTTTCTCGCGCTCGGCGAGGGACGCCTCTTTGGCTTCGATCGCCTGGGCGATACGGTTGAGCTCTTCTTCGCGCTCCTTGATCATCCGGCGGTTGGATTCGATCTCGCGCTCAGCCGCATCAGACTCGCGAATGCTCGACGCCTGCGCGGCCTTCTTGCGCGCGCGCTGTAGCCCTTCGTTGCGTTCCTTGAGCTCTGCGCCCTGCTCGGTCTTGAGTTGCGAGGCGGCACTGAGCTGCTCTCGCTCCTGCGCCAGCATGCTCTCGAGCGTCTGCACGCTCGCACGCAGCTCCTCGAGGTGCTGCGGTATCCCCTTGAGCTCAGCCTCGATGTCTCGGGCCGAGTCGTCCATTTCTGCAAGTTTGGCTAACGCTACGAGCTCTTCGCGCAAGGACTGCCTCCGAAAGGGGTACTGGCTGACGGCGCTGTAGCGTGCGGTGGGCGACGGTGCAAGCGCAGGCGATTCTTGATCAACCGGGCATGAGGCAACGCGGGGCGGGGCGGGATGGGCAGCACAGCGATGGGGTGGAGCCGAGCGTACGTGGCCATGAGGGTAGCGAGTCGCGACGGGGCCCCAAGGCGAGCACGCCCGTCGCGCCCCGCCCCGCGTTGCCTCATGCCCGGTTGATCAAGAATCGCCTGCGCTTGCACCGTCGCCCACCG
>JBATTM010000576.1:0-15214 GCA_049670545.1 Polyangiales bacterium | reverse complement strand
CTGGCACTGGCACTGGCACTGGCACTGGCACTGGCACTGGCACTGGCACTGAAACCGTCGCTGACCCTGATCAGGGGGGCAAGGCCCTCATGGGCTGCGAAGCCTCCGCGGGGCGGACCCAGGAGGACTCGAACCTCCAACCTCCGGTTCCGTAGACCGGCGCTCTATCCAATTGAGCTATGGGTCCTGGGGGCGCGCAAGGTAGCGGGCCCTTTTGAAGCGTCAAGGTGCGCTTCGGTGGCGGAGAGGAAGGGATTCGAACCCCCGGTACGGCTCTACACCGCACGGCCGCTTAGCAAGCGGCTGCCTTCGACCACTCGGCCACCTCTCCAAGAACACGAGATTTTCAACTCTTCCGGAAGCCGCGAAGCCCCCGGAATCGGCGCCTGATTTAGCCGCCCCCCCCTGCACTGTCAAAGCGCCTCTCGGGCCGCCCGCAGGCGCGTGCTACAACCCCCGCATGCGTTGGTTTGCATTGGGGGTTTTTCTGCTGGCCTTGGCCATGCAGCCACATCGGGTACAGGCGTGCAGCTGCATGCAGCAGTCCGCGGAAGAGGCGATCGCCGCGACGCCGGCGATCTTCGAGGCGACCGTGACTGCCATCGCGGACAACACCACAACTGAGTTCGGCGGCCGCGATGTCTCGATGAACGTCACGCGCGCTTGGAAGGGTATCGAGGAGCCAAGCGTCACGGTGATCACGGCGTCGAACAGTGCTGCTTGTGGGTTTCCGTTCAGCGTGGGGACGACGTATCTCGTCTATGCGTATCGCGCGGAGAAGACGGGCCAACTCCGAGTCAGCCTCTGTAGCCACACCAAGCCCGCCGACCAGGCCAAGGCCGATCTAGCGTTGCTCGGAAAACCAACTCCCCTCGCGACCCCGAAGGGGGCCACGCCGAAAGCAGAGGACAAAGGCCGGTGCTCCGCATCCGGGCCACATCAAGAAGGGTCACCCCTGGCCATCGCCGCGCTTGCGATCGGTGCCTGGGTGTTCGGGCGACGTCGCCTCGGGCGAACTACTGCACCGGAATGATGACCGCATCGATGACGTGCACGTAGCCGTCGTCCGCGCGGATCGACCGGATGACCCGCGCGCCCTGCACGGTCGTCGCTCCGGTGTCGTCTTTCGCGCTCGTCAGCTGGTCGCCGAGGTTGTTGGCGGCGAAACCGCCCGCTGCAAGCTCTGGCGCAGTCACGCTTCCATCAATGATGTGGCTCGCGATAATCGCGTCGAGCTGCGCCCGGTTCTCTTCGAGCAGTAGGTTGTCGATCGTACTTTGGCCGAGCGCGGCGAAGGCATCATTGGTCGGGACGAATACCGTCTTGACCTCACGCCTCTCGTAGAGCTCGTCCCGCATGTCCGCAGCGGTCACGACGCTCCACATGCTGGAGTACTCGGGGGTATTGGCAACGATGGCGATCACGTTGTTCGAATCGGCCGCCATGGCGGAATCGGGCACCCCCTTCGCACAACCCGCTGACAACAAAATGCAGCAAGAAACAAGCGCAACAGCAAGCGGTGAACGCGTGACCATACTTCCCTCCTTCGCAGCTCTCGAAGCCGTCGATCAGCGGGACTCTATGTGCATCGTACGCGCGAAGCAAGACCGTTGACCCAGCGCACCGTACAGCATACCAAGAGCAATCCGTGCCTCTCCTCACTGAAGCCAGTCGACCCCGCGACAGCCGCAGACCCAAAATCCTTCTCGTGATTGGCGTCGCCCTCGCGATCGCCAGCTGCGGGGGCGCGCCCTCCAGGCCGGGGCTGATGGCCGCGGCCGCCAAGAGTGAGATCGGGGTGTCGGAGCTCCGCGCAATCGACTACGAGTTCGCGTCACGGTTCGGCCAGCGCGTCGCGAAGTGCGTAGACAGGATCTTCACGGACGGCAATGTCGAGGGCGTCGCCGCCCAGCGCGAGGCGTTGCAGTGGCGAATATTCGCTTCGGAGCAGTCGAGGAGCGCCGCGTTCAACCAGGACCCACTCGCTGGCCTGCTCGAACTATGGGCCCTCGCGGGGCAGCAGGACGAGTACTTTCGGCTCGGCGACGGCCGCGAGTTCGCGAATCGACACGAGTGCGTCGCCTCCACAGCCGCTCGCCTTCGTAGCGATGCGCGGAATGTCGCAGCTTCGGTCTTGGGTGACGACCGGTTCCAAGAGTTCGAGAAACGGGTCGACGGATGGATCGACACGCACCCGATCGAAGGTCAACTCTTCGTTCGCCCCACGGCACAGGCCGAGCTCGCTGCACTCGTGGGCGCTGACCTCAAGGGTGGGCTCAAGGCCGTGGGCAGCATGGACGAAACCCTCCGCGACGTGAACGACCGAATCGCGATCCTCTCGGTGCAACTGCCGACCGAGGCCCGCTGGCAAGCCGACTATCTCGTGCACGAACTCTTCGCGGAGCACCTCGAAGGCCCGACGAAGTCGGTCACGGAGTCGATGACGGGCATCGCCGCGTTCCTCGAGGAGTTCGACACGTCACTCCAGTCGCAAACCACGAGGTTGCTGGAAGGCTTTGCTCGCGGGCGTGACGTGGTGTTCGAGTCCCTCGAGACCGAACGAGCGCGCACCATCGAGTCGCTGCAGAGTGCCAAGGCTTCCGTTTTCGACGCAATCGACACGGAAGTCGACGAAGCCGTCGAACGTTTCGAAGAAGCCGGCCTCGGCCTCATCGACCACTTCTTCGATCGCCTGGTCGGTGTGCTGATCGCGATCGGTGTCTTCATCTTCGTGATGGTGCTGATCCTCGTAGGCGCCCTCCGACGCCGCCCGGAGCCCCGAACACCACCGACACCCCCTCCTGCTCCGCCCCGCGGCACCGAGAATTGACCGATCCGCCACGAACGAATATGTCCCGATCATGGATGTTCGTTCGTTTCGAGAGACCACCCATGACTACTCGGTCGTCTTCTTGGACGCGTACGGGGTCCTCAAGAGTGCATCCGGGCTCATCGAAGGTGCTCTCGAGACGGTCACTTGGTTGATCGACGGCGGCAAGCACGTCTTCGTGGTGACCAATGATTCGTCACGGTCGCCGGAATCGATGGCAGAGCGCTACGCCGCGCAAGCAGGATGCGCGTTTCTGCCGCCCGAGCGCTACATCTCTTCGGGCCTCTTGGCAGCCCAATATCTCGAACATCAGATTCCCTACGGCAAGGTTGCCTATCTCGGCAAGCCCGAGTCAGCCCACTACATCGAGATCGCCGGAAAGATCCCGGTGCCGATCTCGGAATGCAACGGCAGCGACAACCTGGTCGCGATCGTTCTGCTCGACGACGAGGGTTTTGACTGGTTCAAAGACGTGAACGCCACGCTGAACCTGATCCGACGCGTCAACGTCCCCGTGATCGTGGCGAACGCAGACATCACGTACCCGATGCGCGGTAACGAGATCGCCATCGCCGTAGGAAGCCTTGGAGGCCTTCTCTCCGACATCACCGAGAAGACGTTCGTCCGGTTCGGGAAGCCTGATTCGATGATGTTCGACTACGCGCTCGCACGGGCGAAGGAGCACGACCCGAGCATCACGAAGCGCGATGTGCTGTTCGTCGGCGACACCCTCCGCACCGACATCATTGGCGCCAACACGTACGGCTTCGACACCGCGCTCGTGCTCTCGGGCAACACGCTCCCGTCCCAAGCAGAGTTGATGATTCAGAGCTCCGGGATCATTCCGAAGTTCGTTTGCGCGTCGATCGCCACCTAGATCGCGCGTTCCGCTACAACACCTCGAGCAGTGGGTCGAACTCGGCCAGCTCGAGCTGGGGGAGATACTCTTCGACCGCTTCTTGCTGCAAGCGCGCGCAGATGTCTGGACGAAAAAAGTGCTCACCCACGCGAAGCACGTAGTTGAGGATGAAGAACCGATAGGCTTCTTTCAGAAACAAGAGTTCGTCTTTCGAGATCCGGTGCACTTCATGGTACGCGCGCAAGAACTTCAAGAAGCGCGGCTCGAAGAGTGGGTCCACCGTGTAGCTGAAGGCGTCCTGGTCGCCCTCCGCGCGAACAACTCGTGCGCAAAAGTACAGATCGAGCAAGCGCGGCTCGATGCGGAACCAGTCGTAATCCCATCGGGAGAAGAACTTGAACCCATCGCCATCCATGCCGACGGAGAAGTTGCCGAGGTTCCAGTCGATCAGCACCGGGATCTTCGTCCACTCGTGGTAGCCAAGCGCGTCCGCGTTCCCGAGAAACGCGTCACAATGGGCGCGAACGAAGCCGGTCGCAGAATCGCTGAAGCCTCGCTCGCGGCGCCACTGGGAACTCCCAATCGCATCGTGAAGGCTCGCGACGTCGGAACCGAGAGACTGCCACGTGGGGCGTACGCGGTCGGAGATCTCCAGGCACGATCGGTGAAAGAGCCCCATCTCCTCTCCGAATGACTCGATCTGCGAGTCCGTGAGGACGCTTGGCAAGAAGTCGTAGAAGGGCTGCTGCCCATAGAACACCACCCACTCGCCTTGTTCGCGGTACGTGAATACTTCTGCATTCTTGGAAAGCACCGGTGCCAACAACGTCGCGTATCGTGTGGCCCGAAGGCGACGAATCCATTCGTCGATACGAATGTGATCCTGTCGAAAGTGCACGTACGACCCGTAGCTCGATCGCTTTGCGACCACGGAATGCCCGTCGTCCAGCACCAAGAGGTGCACCGAATTGGTCGAGACGTTCGCACTGAGCTCGCGGATCTCGACGATCTCGCGGCGATCCCCGTAGGCATCCCAGGCTGACGTCACGATTGGAGGAACGGGTCGCACAGTCACGCGCGGCTCTCTCTTGCCTAGGCCTCCCAGACGACGCGCTGGCCGGCGCCGTACCAATCCTCGATCTTCGGCCCGTAGTTGTCTTCGATCGTCGACCTCTTGATCTTCATCGTGGGCGTCAGGAAACCATTCTCGATGAGCCAAGGCTCTTTCACGACGGCGAGGAACTGAAGCTTCTCGAACGACTCGACTTTGGTATTCACCTCGGCGAGGAGCTCGGTGAGCTCGGCTTCAAACGCACTTCGCACCGAATCGTCGCCCAGCTTCGGGCGAATGTCTTCCGCGGGCAGAATCAACGCGTAGGGCTGGGGCTGACCCGACCCGCTCACGCAGCAGGCCTCGATTTTCGCATGGTTGTTGAGGATGTTCTCGATCGGCGCCGGCGCGACGTACTTGCCTTTACTCGTCTTGAAGAGTTCCTTGACGCGCCCCGTGATCCGAAGTCGCCCCTCGCCATCACGCTCGCCTCGGTCCCCGGTACGAAAAAAGCCATCCTCGGTGTAGCACTCGGCGGTGAGCTCGGGCTGCTTGAAGTAGGCCATCATGTTGCCCGGCGACTTGACCAGGATCTCGCCTTCCTCGCTAATCTTCACCTCGACGCCTGGCATCGGGTTGCCGACGTAGCCGACGCGCCCCTTGCCCGGATGCGACGCATGCGAGTACGCGAAGTCCTCGCTCATTCCATACCCCTCGAGTAGCTCGAGGCCGAGATCGCGGTACCACTGGATCAAGTCGGGAGGAATCGGGGCCGAACCGCTTGCGGCCATGCGCACGTTCTGAAGCCCTAGGCCCGTGAGGATCTTCTTCGCGACGATCCGGTTGAGAATCGGAATGCGCAAGAGTCGTTTGAGCTTCTCGGGCGGCATCTTCTGGAAGACGCCAAGCTGGAATTTCAACCAGAGACGCGGCACCGAGACGAACACCGTCGGGGTGGCGCGATTGAGGTCGGCGACGAAGGTGTTGAGGGACTCTGCGAAGAAGACTTGCATCCCCGAGTGAAAGCCAGCCATCTCGACGATCGCCCGCTCGAATACATGGGCCAACGGAAGGTAGGAAAGCATCCGATCGTCCGAAGAGAACTCGAATACCTCGCGGCCGCCTTCGACACAATCTGCGATCGCGCCAAAGCTGTGCATGACGCCCTTCGGTCGGCCCGTACTGCCCGACGTGTAGACGATAATCGCAGGGTCGTCGCGGTTCGGGACCGGGTTGCCTTGCATGGGCTCGGTCCGCGCCGTGATCGAATCCCAGGTCTCATAGTCGTTTGGGGGCGCCAGCGGGAACGAGATGCACTTCAGTCCTTCGGGAATCGCTTGTTTCGCTTCGTCGAGTGTGTCGAGTTTGCCGACAAAGAGCAGCTTCGTTTCACTGTGCTCGAGCACGTAGGCGATCGTGTCGGCGTTGAGCGTGGGGTAGAGGGCGACACTCACGTGCCCAGCCATCCAAATCGCAATGTCGGTGATCAAGAAGTGGGCGCAGTTCTTCGAGATCATTCCGATCTTGCTTCCCGGCTCGAGATTCAACGACTTCAGATGCGCCGCCATCCGCCGGGCTTCGTCGAGCGCCTGCGCCCACGTGTAGGTCTGGATCTGTCCGCCGCCGGTCGGTTGCGTGAGCCACAGCCGATCCGGAGTCGTGCTCTCCCAATGATAGACGTCTTCGAGTGCGAGTTTCGGCGAGACCATGTTGTTCCTTGTTCAGCGTTGATACAGGGGCTCACGTGCAGGCCCAGAGGGCTGAAACAATCACACCCAGGGCGATCTTGCAACGCCTGCGGGAGCGACCCTTGCGCCCAGGTTGCGTAGAACACGTTCCTATCGCATATCGCCGATTAGCGATGAGTGGCACCCGCAACGCCTGTGCACCTTCCCCGGTTGGCTCCGTCGATCTACGGCCGGTCGAGGGCCCCGAAGCCAACGTCGAGCTGGCGGCCCTCGCCCGCGCGCTCGGACACCCCGCACGCGTTCGGATCCTGCGTTTCCTAGCATCGAAAAATGCTTGCATTTGCGGCGAAATTGTCGACGAACTCGACCTCGCGCAGTCGACGGTCTCCCAGCATCTGAAGGTGCTCAAGAAGGCAGGCCTCATCCAGGGCGAGATCGACGGGCCCAGGGTCTGCTATTGCATCTCGCCGCATACGATGCGTCGCCTCCGGGCGCTCGTCGGAAGCCTCTAACCATCGAGCTATGACGATGAGTAGCCAGCCTGCCACCGCACCCCTATCGCGCCGGCTCTCGTTCCTCGACCGCTACCTGACGGGCTGGATCTTCGCCGCGATGGGTCTGGGCATCCTGCTGGGCTCCTGGGCGCCCTCTTGGGTCGCTGCGATCGAGTCGCAGCAGGTGGGCACGACCAACATTCCACTCGCGATCGGCCTCATCCTCATGATGTATCCGCCCCTCGCAAAAGTCCGCTACGAGCAGCTCGGGCGCGTGTTCTCCAACAAGCGGGTCCTCGTGCTTTCGCTGGTCCAGAACTGGATCATCGGCCCAGTCCTCATGTTCGTCTTGGCCGTCGTCTTCCTGCGTGGATACCCCGAGTACATGGTGGGCGTGATCGTGATCGGCCTTGCGCGATGCATCGCGATGGTGGTCGTCTGGAACGATCTCGCCGACGGGGATTCGGACTACTGCGCCGGACTCGTCGCCTTCAACTCCGTGTTCCAAGTGTTGTTCTTCTCGGTCTATGCGTACTTCTTCGCCACGCTGCTGCCCACATGGCTCGGCCTCGAGGGCGCGATCGTCGACGTCACCATGGCCGAGATCGCCAAGACCGTCGCCATCTACCTGGGAATCCCCTTCGCTGCCGGCTTTGTCACGCGGTGGTCTCTGGTTCGGGCCAAAGGCATCGACTGGTATCAGCGAGAGTTCGTCCCTCGAATCAGCCCGATCACCCTCGTCGCGCTGCTCTTGACGATCGTCGTGATGTTCTCGCTCAAGGGCGAGACGATCCTGCAGCTCCCCGCGGATGTCGTGCGTATCGCGATGCCACTGCTGATCTACTTCGTGACCATGTTCGTCGTCTCGTTCTTCCTAAGCAAGAGGTTTGGAGCAGACTACGGGCAATCGGCGACGCTCTCCTTCACGGCCGCATCCAACAACTTCGAGCTTGCGATCGCCGTCGCCGTCGCGACGTTCGGAATCGGCAGCGGGGCAGCCTTTGCCGCCGTGATCGGGCCCTTGGTCGAGGTGCCAGTGTTGATCGGGCTCGTCCACGTGTCGCTCTGGTTGGGTCGCAAGTACTACGGCCGGAGGAGCGGCGAGGCCGATGTCACCGACGTAGCCGCTTGACGGAGAGCGACGACGCGACGCCGACCCGTCGGTTGTGTTAGATCGGGCGCATGGCGGTTCTGGTACTCGGCATCGTGACGTTTGTCGGCGTGCACCTCGTGCCGAGCGTCCCCGCCCTTCGGGATGGCATCGTCGGCCGTGTGGGCTTCAATCGATACCGAGGCCTCTTTTCGCTTCTCGCCGCGGCAGGGCTAGTCCTCATCATCGTCGGGAAGGCATACGCGCCGACCGTGCCTCTCTGGAACCCGCCGAGCTGGGGCTTCCGTGTCTCCGTCATCGGCATGCCCATTGCGTTCATTCTTCTGGCTGCGGCCTACCTCCCGACCAACATCAAGCGCGTGGTGAAGCACCCGATGCTATCTGCAGTCGCCGTCTGGGCTGGGCTTCATCTACTCAGCAACGGCGACCTCGCGTCGTTGATCCTGTTTGGTGGGCTGGGCGCGTTCTCCCTGTTCGATATCGTCTCGGCCAACATTCGCGGCACCGCTCTCCCCGCACGAGGTGTGGCGTGGTGGCGCGACGTCGTCCCCGTCATCGGTGGCGTGGTTGTCTACTTCCTCTTCCTCCACTACCACCAAGCCCTATTCGGACGCGCGGTGCTTCCGTATTGGAAGGCACTTTGGACATGAGGACCCCACCATGAAAGCAATCCAAGTACGAGAGTTCGGCGACCCTTCGGCGGTGGCTGTCGAGGAAGTCGAAGACCGCGACCCGAGCGCGCACGAGGTGAAGATCCGCGTCCACGGTGTCGGCATCGGATACTTCGACGGCCTGCTCATCAAAGGCGAGTACCAAATGAAGCCGCCGCTGCCCTTCACCCCCGGCAGTTCGATCTCGGGCGTGGTCGAGTCGGTGGGGGCGAGCGTCACGCACCTCGCGGCAGGCGATCATGTGGCGGGCTTCTCTCTCCTTGGGGGCTTGGCGGAGTACGCGTGCCTTCCGGGCAACTTCGTCTTCAAGATCCCGAGCGCGATTCCACTCGACGATGCCGCGAATTTCTTCATCGCGTATTCGACCGCCGTATACGGCTTGAAGGAGCTCGGGGGGCTCAAAGAAGGCGAGAGCGTGCTGATTCTGGGCGCGGCAGGCACCACGGGGTCGACTGCAATCGAGGTCGCGCGGGCACTCGGGGCGAAGGTGATCGCGTGTGCGTCGACGGAAGAGAAGCGGGCGCACTGCATCGCTCTCGGGGCCGACGCAGCGATCGACTACACTCAACCGGATTGGCGCAAAGCCGCGAAAGCTGCGGCGGGAGGCCAGGGCGTGAACGTGGTCTACGACCCGATCGGCGGTGACTTCGCCGAGCCTGCACTTCGGACGGTGGCCCCCGGAGGCCGCTACCTCGTGGTCGGCTTCGTCGCGGGGATCGCCCAGATCCCGCTCAACCTTCCACTCGTGAAGCGTTGCGCGATCATCGGCGTGAACTGGGGTGGCGAGGTGATGGGCAACCCTGGTGTCGTGAAGCCGGTCATCGACCAACTGGTCGCGTGGGCAGAAAGTGGCGCGTTGTCCTCGGGGCCCGACGCTGTGTACCCACTCGAGCGCGCTGGCGAGGCATTCGGCGCACTGTTCGGGCGAACCTCGACCGGCAAGATTCTCATCCGCTGCTGAGGAGGAACGACGCGCGTGAAATGCCGCAACGAGCATCGAACGCGTCCGTCGGACTCGCTGAGTTGGGCGAAACTGGCGGAGGAGGAGGGATTCGAACCCCCGGTAGAGTCGCCCCTACAACGGATTTCAAAATCAGGGAAGACGTCGCGAACAGTGATAGACCGTGTGATTCCGCGCGTGGTAAAACACGAAATGACCCGTTCGAGACGGGCGGTGACGTTTCGAACGCCTCTGGTGCCGTTTCAGCAGGGTCTCGAGCAGCATTGATCGCGGTGCTCTATGAGCATGCGGCGGCGCTTGCGAAGGCTGGAGAAGTTGAGGCCGCGAAGCTCGCGCACGAAGCTGCTGGTCGTCTTCTAGCGAGTGTCGATAGACGCGAATCTAGGACGGTAGTCGATCTTGCGATGTTGAGGAAGGACCGCAAACGCTAGCCTAGCTGCGCCGAAGCAATCAAGTGAGCCCGCCGAGCGCTAGATTCGTCGCCTCGACCATAGAGATCTGGCCACTGGCGAGATCATCCCTTGCAACCTCCAGGGCATGGGAGTCGGGTCCACGCAGCCCAAACTCAACCTCGATGCCGAGCCGTCGCATCAGTCGATTGAACTCCCTAACGACGTGCTCAACCATGAGTCGCTTTGCCAGTGCGAGCTTCAAGCGCCTATGCAGCAGGTAGTATTCCAGCGCCAAAATCCCTCCAGAGACCTCTACCAGGCCATCCCCAGGCTCGGGTCGCGACCGCGACCCCGATGTTCAAGCGGCGGTTGTACTCGCCATAGTCAAAATGAGGAGTGAATCGACCCGGCTTTACCGGAGGCTCCCAATGTTGAGAGGATGGAGCCATGGGAAAGCAAAGCAGGTACTCGGCCGAGGTCCGCGAGCGGGCGGTTCGGCTGGTGATGGAAAGCGAGAGCGATCACGGTTCGCAATGGGCGGCGATCACTTCGGTGGCAGCCAAGATCGGGTGTACGCCGGAGACCTTGCGCAAATGGATACGGCGAGCCGAGCGGGACTCCGGCAAACGGGCCGGGGTGACGACCGCGGAGCGTGAGCGACTCAAGCAGCTGGAGCGCGAGAATCGCGAGCTCAAACGCGCCAATGAAATCCTACGCAAGGCATCGGCGTATTTCGCACAGGCGGAGCTCGACCGCCGACCCAAGTGATGGTCGATTTCATCGACAAGCATCGAAGACAATACGGGGTCGAGCCGATCTGCGCGGTGCTGCCGATCGCCCCCTCGACCTACTACGCGCATCGTGCGTGCCGCCTCGATCCGGAGCGGCGCTCGGCCCGCGAAAAACGGGACGAGGTGCTGCGAGTCGAAATCCGGCGCGTCTTTGAGGAGAGCTTCGGCGGGGTCTACGGCGTCAAGAAGGTGTGGCGCCAGCTTCTTCGGGAGGGCATCCGGGTCGCGCGATGCACCGTCGGGCGGCTGATGCGACAGATGGGTCTACGGGGCGCGGTGCGGGGCCGTGCATTCAAGGTCACCACCGTGGCCGACGAATCGATGGCCCGGCCCTCGGACTTGGTGCAGCGCGCGTTCGTGGCGACGCGACCGAATGAGCTTTGGGTCGCAGACATCACGTACGTGGCGACCTGGGCGGGCTTTGCCTACGTCGCCTTCGTCATCGACGTGTTCTCCCGCTGCATCGTCGGCTGGCGGGTCTCAAGCTCGCTTCGAAGCGACTTAGCGCTCGATGCGCTCGAGCAAGCGTTGCATCAACGGTCTCCAAGCGAAGGACTCGTGCACCACAGCGATCGCGGGGTGCAACTTGGTCTCAAGGAGTCGTCGCAACACGTCCTTGTTGGAAAGAGAGTAGCAGTTGATTGAAGGCTTCAGCCGGGGTCTTCCAGTGGAGAGTCTTGCGAGGGCGACTGTTCAAGGTGGTGGCGACTGCCGCAAGTTCTCGTGCACCGTACCTGCTGAGGTCGGTGCCCTTAGGGAAGTACTGGCGAAGCAGGCCATTCGTATTCTCATTCGTCCCTCGTTGCCATGGACTTCGAGGGTCACAGAAGAAGACCTGCACGTTGGTATCCACGCACAGCTGCGCATGTTGCGACATTTCGGTTCCCCGGTCCCACGTCAGCGAGCGGCGTAGTTGGTCGGGCAGACTCATCATCGCCGAGGCAATCGCGTCTCGGACCGCCTCGGCGCCGTGACCGGAGAGTGCAGGACCATTTTTGACTCTTGGTTGTTGACCGTAGTCATCCATCCGGGGCAGGTGCAGGAGCATCGTAAATCGCGTCGTACGCTCGACGAGCGTGCCGATCGCAGAACGCCTAAGGCCGATGATGAGGTCGCCTTCCCAGTGCCCTGGGACCGCTCGGTCGTCGACCTCGGCAGGTCGCTCGCTGATCATCACCTCCGGGCTGACAAAGCCCTTGGCGCCCCGCTGCCGTCGCGCCCTCGGCACGCGCAACGCGCGTCCGGTGCGTAGGCACGCGGTCAGCTCGCGTCGCAGTGCACCTCGTCCTTGGATGTAGAGTGCTTGGTAGATGGCTTCGTGCGACACACGCATGGACTCGTCATCGGGATAATCGATCGGAAGCCGATTGGCGATCTGCTGAGGACTCCACGAGCGCGACCAGCGGCGATCCTGGCGACGGCCGTGACGGCGCCCCGTCCAAGCACTAACTCGAGGGCCAGGGACGACGCTTCCATCGTCTGCGGTGACCTGGCCCGCCAGCCGTTGCTGAACATAGCGTCTCAGCCGCTCATTGTCGGCAAGCTTGGCTGTCTTCGGTCGTTTGGCACGGCGCTCGCTGTGCCATTGCGCAGTCGACGCGCGGTACTCGAAACCGCCGCTCCGCGTCGCTGCGTTTCGTCGTAGCTCTCTTGAAATCGTCGACGGAGCTCGATTAAGGCGACGGGCAATGTCGCGCACGCCGACCCCCTGAGCTCTAAGAATCGCAATCTCTTCTCGTTCCGTGAAGCAAAGGTAACGATTCGATCGAGGCGCCAAGCGGCTCGGCGGCATGCCGCCAGCCTGTCGAAACCAACGACCTCCCACAGGCGGGGATACACCACACGAGACAGCCGCTTCTTCGCTCGAAAGGCCCGTCGCGATGGCTTTCCAGAATGCCTGCTCCTGCTTACGTCGAGCCACCGGAGGGCGACCCGGCGAACGTATTGGTGGTCTTCCCGCTCGATCCGATTTTCTCCGTTTTCGTTTCTGCATCGCGGCACCCCATCATCGAGGTGTTGCAACGACCAATTGAATTCACCCAATATCTGTCGATCCGCTACACGGACCGCCTGCTCGAAGCGAGCATCGCGCCGTCGGTCGGTCAAGCTTTTCGTCCCAAGAGATGTCGTCTTGAAGGTCTTGGACCACCCCGCTGTCGAAGACGCGTTCCCGGACTGGTACGAACTGCAAAGCGACTGGAACCTTCAGCAGTATCGCGACCAGACCTTCCTTCAGGAGTTCCACGATGCGAACTATCAAGGTGGGAGTGGCACGCGTTCTACCACGACGCCCTCTGACGACCGGATTCGCATCGCAATTATTGAGGCAAAACTGTCCCCGCAAACCGACGTCGTTAACGACTTTGTTTTCACCGGCCCGAACCAGATCAACTCAAGTCACGTGAACTGGCTGGGCGCTGGCTCGCCGCTGACCAGGTTGACAGCTGAGTTATTCTGTCCGGAAGACGACGAGTGCGAACCCGAGGATTTTCCAAGTTCCAACGCAACACACGGAACAACCGTCGCCAGCATCGCAGCGGGGGGCGCCGTGGTCTTCACATCGTTTCGTGCGGGGATCCTCCCCCGTGCACTTATCAGGTACTATCGCACCGAGCAGATCACCAACATCAAGGAAGCGCTTGAACAAGCCATGATCTGGGGCGCGGATGTCGCCAACGTCTCCATCGGTGTTCCATGTGGGCTTCCGTTCGGAACGTGCGGCAATCAACTTAACTGTGGGGATCTCAACCCACTGCTGGCAACGGTCATGGATATGGGCATGGTGGTGGCGTGGAGCGCTGGCAACTATCAGAACGACCCTAACTGGCCCACCTTCAAAGTACCGGACAACTACGATTGCAACGTGCAGTATCCCGCATTCCGTCCCGAGGTCATCAGCGTTGGCGGGGCAGGGGATACTGACACCACGAGTTCGTTCTCGAACGCAGCCCTCGGTAGGTACAGCGGTCGAGGGTTTCTAAAGGCGGACCGCGGCGGCAGTCTTGGCGGTCGGTTCGATATGGCAGCCGTGTCGGTTGTCGCCCCAGGCGTTATCGGAGGGCAGATGACCGAGGGGGTGAACACGTTTGGGGATAACAGTGCCGGTCGAGTCTGGAGTATCCCGCAAGAAGGAAATTCCTTTTCGACCCCCGTCGTCGCCGGGGCCGCCGGCCTATTTCGGGAGTGGATGGACACGCATGCACCCGCAAACAAAGACAGCGTTCCTCACATTCGCGCCATGATAACAGCAATGGGCAGCGGGCTCGGCGCGCGCACAGTTGGAGGCGACCTGAGGTCAGGGGTCGGGAGGTTCTGGGGTGCTGGGAAGTTCTTTGCCCATCCCGTTAATCAGCTTCCTGGCGGAGGCTTCCGGCAGTCGGCAGACTGGGTCATCGAGGGCTGGACGACCACTGCGATGCAGCTACCCGCACTGCCGTCCTCGACGAAGGTCCTCAAAATCGGGGCATTCATAAAGGTACACGACCTCACACAAGTACCTCACATCTTTATGCTGGTGAAGGACGCTTGCGATGGGATGCGGCTTCTCGGTCACGACCTGAACTTCGGGGTAGAGAAGTTCATCCGCATTGAAGCGCCATCGGCCGGAGGTGGAATTTGCCCCGTGGTCGAGTACTATGGATTGTCGGTGTCGTGGGTACCAACCGCGTACACCTTTGCCTACTGGACCAACGATCCGAACTACGCCAATGAGCACTAGAGGCCACCGCATACTGCTGACACTCGGCGCAATGGTCGCGCTTTCGTCTGCATGTGGCGACGGCGGTCTAGACGAAAGCGAAGCCGTTCCGCGGGAGTGGAAGGCTGGGGACACTGACCCATTCGGTTGTCCTTACGTTCGCGTCGCAGCCTGGGAGGAACCTGAAGCGCACTCTGCGACGTGCGGAGCGGGATGCGTGCCGACGAGGCTGGACGATGATTTCGTCGCCTGCATCTCGGACGCGGTGTCCGATCCACTTCGCGACGACCTTAGCGACAGCATCTTCACACCCGTCTCGCTCAAACTCATTCACCCGATCGACGGTACGGCCTATGTCTTTAGAAGCCTAGAAGGCGCTGAGCGGTTTCTCCTACTCTGTTGGCGAGAGGCCAATTCGGGCCTCCCATTCGCTCCTAGCGCCGAGCTCCCTGTTCCCGAAGAGTGTTGGCTGTCGCCTCCCTCGGGTTTGGCGGGGCGGTAGCGTTGGGCTCCTGAAACTGCTCTCCTTTGCAAGGCTCTGCTGTTCTGGGGCTGCACCGGCGACGCCGCACTTCGAGTATCGCGCTCGCCCCGCAGCGTGGTAGAAAAGCCCCGCGACGTTTTGGCGACGTCCGAGGCAGCGGGTCAGAAGGGTGACCGAGAAGAAGG
>JBATTM010000575.1:0-13070 GCA_049670545.1 Polyangiales bacterium | reverse complement strand
GCGATCCTCTGGACGTTCCTCGGCGTGTCCTGCGCGATGGTCTTCCTCGACGTCGTATTTCGGCGGCTCGCGGCGCCTGACAGCAAGATCGGCGAGCTTCTGGCGCGCATCTTCAACGTCGAAGACCCGGCTGGCGTCGAACGCATGAACACCCTCGGGCCGATTGTCAGCGGGCTCGTCGGGGTCGGCCTTCTGTACTTCGCCTTTTGGACGGCCGAACACCACACCGCAGAGCAGGGTCAGAAGTCGACGGCGAAGCCAATCATCTACACCGTGCTCAGCGCTGTGGCCCTATCGGCCCTCGGCTGGATCATGATCCAACCGAACGTCGAGTCGCGCTGGTTCTACGGGCTTCTCTACGCGCTGGGCGCAGGCGCATGGTTGGTCCGGCTCTTCCAAGGAAAAGATCCGCATCTCGTCCGCAAGCTGTTCGCCTTGGCGGTCACGACGGCGCTGTTCATCCTCATCGCAACCAAATACTTCCCCGACGGCTACAGCTGGTCGAAAGAGCTTTCGCTGATCATGCTCCTCTGGGTCGGCTTTTTGGGTGCGAGCGTGTGCGCGCACGAGGGCAAGCACATCCAGATGGGGGCATTGAAGCGAATCGTCCCCGAATCGCTATCGCGCTGGACGGACGCCATCGGATACCTCGCGACCGCAGCCTTCTGCTTCTTTCTCGCGCTCCTCGGTTACATCTACGCCAAAGAGGCGTTGACCCTCGCGGGGCGATTCGAGCAAACCGGCATCCCGGACTGGGTGGCGACGATCGCGGTTCCCGCCGCATTCGCCATGACGTCGATTCGATACGTCGGCGCGGCCGTGAGCATCGTCCTCGGAGGCACGTACGGCTCTCCCCCACTCGATGAAGCCATGGCTGCCGCGGCGAAGACTCGCGAACAGAGGGCGGAAGGATGAGCGCCGTCAAGGAGCGCAAGCTCCCCTTTCTAATCTTCGTCGCCCTGATCATCGGCCTCCCGTTCCTCGGCAAGGGCGGGATTCTCGCAGCTGCGATTTTGGCTGCGGCCGTGTTGGGCTCGCCACTGTTCGTTCTGATCGGCGTGGCGACGCTCGGCAGTTTCTTCCTGTGGAGCGGCTTTCGCTCACCAGTTCAGTTCGCGATCGTCATCGAGGGCATCCGCAGCTTGGCGGACAGCCCCACCCTCCTCGCGATCCCGTTCTTCATCATGAGCGGCGCGATCATGAGCAAGGGCGAGATCAGCAAGCGGCTGGTCGAATTCGCACAAGCGTTCATCGGCTGGGTGCCCGGTGGCATGGCCATGAGCGCCGTCATCGCCTGCATGCTGTTCGCCGCGATCAGCGGTTCGAGTCCTGCGACCGTCGTCGCGATCGGCTCGATGATGGGCCCGGCGCTGGTCGCCGAGGGGTATCGTGAGCGGTTCTCTCACGGGTTGCTCACGTCCGCAGGGTCGCTCGGGATCTTGATCCCGCCATCGATCCCAATGATCGTCTATCCGATCGTCAATCAGAGCGCGTCGATCGAGGTCGAGCGCCTGTTCGCGGCCGGCTTCGGCCCGGGCTTGGTGATGGGCTCGATTCTCATCGGATACTCCTTCTACCAAGGCATCGTCGACAAGGTCCCGACCGCGCCATTCAAGTTCCAGAAGCTGCTCACGGCCACGCGTGACGGCTTTTGGGCACTCATGTTCCCACTTCTGATCCTCGGTGGTATCTACGGCGGCATCTTCAATGCGGTCGAGGCCGCGGCCGTCAGCGTGGCGTACGCGATCATCGCCGAGGTGTGGCTCCATCGCGCCCTGAAGATCAAGGATGTCCCAAGCATCTTCGCCGAGGTCGGCGTGTTCCTGGGGTCCTTCCTCGTGATCCTGGTCATGGCGCTCGCTCTTGGCGAGTTCCTCGAGACGGAAGAAATCCCGGCCCTGATGGTCGAGTGGATCCAGTCGAAGGACCTCGCCCAGTGGCAGTTCCTCCTGTTGCTCAACGCCATGCTCCTCGCGGTCGGCATGATGATGGACATCCTCAGCGCGATGTTCGTGTTCGTACCGCTGTTGGCGCCAATTGCGGCGTCGATGGGGGTCGACCCGATTCACTTCGGGATCATCTTCATCGTGAACCTCGAGATCGGGTACCTGACGCCGCCGGTCGGCCTCAACCTCTTCGTAGCAAGCGCCCTTTGGGAGCGGGGCGTCGGGCACATCATTCGTTCGGTGACCCCGTTTGTGGTCCTGATGTTGGGCGGTCTTGCGATCATCACTTGGTATCCGCAGGTCTCTGTGGGGCTCGGAAACCTCATCATGGGGAACGACCCGGCAGTGCAGGCACTCGACGGTGAGGACGGCGAAGGCGCAGTCGACTCTGGGATGCCCACCATGGAAGAGATGATGCGCGAAGCGCAGGCTCTCGATGAAGACGATGGCGGGTACGGCGACGACGATGACGACGACTCCGACGACTCGGAAGACGCCGAAGACGAGTACGGAGAGTGAGCCCAGCTGCACCCCGCACACGCCCGTGATAGGCTCGCCAGCCCGATGGCGTACACCGTTCTCGCAAGAAAGTATCGCCCACAAACCTTCGCCGACTTGGTCGGCCAGGAACACGTGGCGCGCACCCTCGAGAACGCCATCGGATCCGACCGGGTCGCGCATGCTTTTCTTTTCACGGGGGTGCGCGGCGTCGGCAAGACCACAACCGCACGCCTTCTTGCAAAAGCACTGAACTGCGAACAGGGCCCGACGGCCACCCCCTGCAATACCTGTGACCCGTGCAAGGACATCACGGCAGGGGTCGATGTCGACGTGCAAGAGATCGACGGTGCCTCGAACAACAGTGTCGAAGACGTGCGCCGGCTTCAAGAATCGCTGCCCTATCGCCCGCAGCGTGATCGTTTCAAAATCGTGATCGTCGACGAGGTGCACATGCTCTCGACCGGCGCTTTCAACGCGTTTCTCAAGACGCTCGAAGAGCCGCCCGATCACGTCAAATTCATCTTCGCGACGACCGAGAGCCACAAGGTGCCGATCACGATTCGCTCGAGGTGCCAGCAATACGATTTTCGGCTGATCCCAAACCGGCTGATCGCGGCAAGAGTCGCGCAGATTCTCGAGCAGGAGAAGCTCTCCGCCGACGAAGAGGCGATCACGATCGTGGCTCGGGAGGCAGCCGGCTCGATGCGAGACGCGCTCACGCTGCTCGACCAGCTGGTGGCGATTTCCGGAGATACCATCACGGCCGACACGGTCGCTGCGAGCCTCGGAATCGCCGCCCGCGAGGCACTCTACGGTGTCGCGCGTGCCGTCCTCGAAGGCGATGGCGCGGGGGTGATCGCAGCGGTCGACGGCCTGGCCGACCGAAGCGTCGACATGCAGCATTTCGCCCGTCAACTTCTGCAGTTGATGCGAGACCTCATCGTTCTCAAACTCGAGGCAGGGGACGCCGAGCAGTGGGTGCCCGAAGAGCGGGCCGCGGCCCAAGGGTTGGTCGAAGACATCGACATTCTCGAACTCCAACGAGTGTTTCGGGCGACGTCCATGGTGATGGACGAGATGGCGCAAAGCGCCAACCCGAAGCTCATGCTGGAGATGGGATTGGTCCGGGTCGCAACTCGACCTCCATTGCAGGGCGTTGCCGATCTCGTCGCACGGCTCGACGCACTTCAGGGGCAATCAGACCCGTCAGGAGGAGGAGGCCGGAAGGCGAGGACAGCGCCGCCTGCGCCGAAATCGAAGTCGGCCAGCCCGCCGAAAGCGACGCGCACGGCGCCACCCTCCCCCGAAGAAGCACGTGTCCCCAAGGCGACACCCGAACCAGAACCCCAGCCAGCACCAGAACCCGAGGTCGAAGAGCCGATCAAACCTGCCACGCGTCGCGCAGGAGGGTTCCAAACGAGCAGCGGCGAGGTGTTGGCGCCCATCCGGCGCGCCGCGCTGCAAGAGTGGGAAACACTGGTGAGTACCCTGGAACGGCACCAGCCGGCGCTTGCCGCAGTGCTCGAGCATGGCGTCCCCAAAGCGGTGAGCCCCGAGCGTATCATCCTCTCTTTTCAGCATGGCTCGTTCTACGGGCGACAAGCGCAATCGTCCGATTCGATCGACGCAATTCGACGTGTCGCGGAAGCACAACTCGGCGCGCGCCCCGAAATCGAGATTCGGTTCGATGCCGCTCAGGAGGCCTCGACGAACACCGTCGCTGCCGTCGCCGCACAGCGCAAAGAGGCCGAAGTCGAGGCCAAGCGACGTGAAGCGCTGAACCATCCACTTGTTCGAGACGCGCTCGACGTGTTTCCGGAGTCGGCCGGGAAGCTCAACGTCCACGTCGAAGCAGACTGAGAGGAAGCGATGAATTTTCGTGGTGGAATGGGCGAGTTGATGCGGCAGGCCAATCGGATGCAACGCAAGGTCGAACAACGCCGAGAAGAGCTCAAAGCAGACACGTTCGAGGCGAGCGTCGGCAACGACAAAGTCACAGCCGTCGCCAATGGCGTGCCCGAACTCGTCGAGGTGCGCATCAACGACAGCCTGTTGGGGGAAGAAGGCCTCGAGATGCTCCAAGATTTGGTGGTCGCCGCCTCGAACGCCGCACTCACCAAAGCCCGCGAGCACATCGATGCCGAGGTCGACAAGATCACCGGCGGGTTGAGCATCCCAGGAATCGGCTGACCCGTGCCTCCGAACGATCCCATCGCGACGCTGATCGCGTTGTTGTCGAGGCTACCCGGGGTCGGCGAACGAACCGCAGCGCGCCTTGCCTTCCACGTGCTCGAAGGAGATGCGCAGTACGCCCAAGCGCTCGGCGACGCCCTCAGCAACATTCACGATCGCGTCACCCGCTGCGAGGCTTGCGGGAACTACGGCGCGCACGCTCGATGCACGATCTGCGAAGATCCAAGGCGAGACGGCTCGATCATCTGTGTCGTCGCCAAAGTACCGGACCTGATCGCCCTCGAGGCCCTCGGGAGCTTTCGCGGGCGCTACCACGTGCTGCACGGGCTTCTCGCTCCTCTCGATGGGATCGGCCCAGACCAGCTTCCGCTCGACGCACTCGAACGCAGGATCGCTGCGGAAGGCGTGAAAGAGATCATCGTAGCAACTCCCCTCAACGTCGAGGGTGAAGCCACGGCGCTCTACGTCGCCGACGCCCTGCAACACGCAACCGTTCGCGTATCCCGGATCGCGGCTGGGGTTCCGCACGGAGGTGAGCTCGAGTTCACCGACCAAGTCACGCTTGGCCGTGCCCTCGAAGACCGTCGGTCGGTGTAGCAAGGCCCCGAAGACGCCGAGTTGAATCTTTGGCTGCGCCTCGGCGTCGGAAGCCAAAGAGGTAGCCATGCACCGACTCGTTCTCGTTCCCCTTCTCGCCCTTGGCGTCGCCGTATCACTCGCGAATTCCGCACGCGCCGACGTGGTCGTCCAGCCAGGAACCCCAGGGTCTCCCGTCGTGATCCGGACCAAGCCGCCTACGGTCGTGGTGGTGAAGCGCCCTGCCGCCGCACCTCCGCAGTCGCCTCCTCGACGCGACGATCGCGAGCGAAAGGTGGGGCTTCACTTCGACGTGGGAGGCGCGTTTGGTCGGGACGTCGCGATGGGCGGCTTCAACGGCGCGCTCCGGATCCGCCCCGTCCCTCACTTCGCGCTCGACCTCGGCTCTGGCTACTTCGCGGGCAGCGACGTGCAGGGCGCCTATCGCACCGAGGTCCCCGTGACCGCAAACATGCTCTTCTTCATCAACCCACAGCACAAAGTGCAGTTCTACATGCTGCTAGGTGGCGGCGTTTCCTTCGGACGGCGCGAAACGTTCGAAGAGATTCGAAACATGACGTACGCCGGTGGCCAGGCGGGCGCAGGCCTCGAGTTCCGCGTCGCTCGGGGGTTCGCACTCAATCTCGACATTCGGGGGGTCGTGCGACATCGAATCGACAACGATCCGCGCCCCGAGTTCTTCGATGGCACGCGGTCTTCGGATACGTCGGCGGGCGCACTCGCGACCTTCGGCGCGACCTTCTACTTCTAGCTCGACTGCTCGACGCTACGGGCGGTTGCTCGTGCGTCGAGACGAGCCGAAGAGCTTCTTGAAGAAGCCCTCATCTTCCTCGTCTGCATCCGGGTCAACCTCTGGGTCACCCGCGTCGCTAGCCTTCTCGCCAGGAATCGGTGGTGGCACCGTCACGGCTGGGACTTCGTCGGAGGCCGCTTCAAGGACGTCGAGATCGTCTTCGTCGACGAGCAGGACAAAGTCGTCGGAGGCGTCGATCACTTCGACTTCCGTTTGGTCGCTCTCCCAGTCTTCTTCAGACTCATAGGGCGCGTCTGGGACTCGCGTTTCCATGGCGGACGGATTCATGACCACCGGGACGGCAACTGGCGCGACCTCGATGTTCTCGGTCAAGGCGTCGAGTGCGCCGTCGACCTCGGCCAAGTCCAGCGCTTCAGCATCGGCAAACCGGCTGAGCACCGCAGACACTTCGTCATCGCCCTTCCCCAGATCGGCGAGGGCGTCCTCGAGCTCCGTGAGCTGTTCTTTCGAGACGGCCACGACATCAATGTCACAGGAAATCGGGGCGTCGTAAAGTCTTTCACGCCGAAAGAGGCCTACTTATCGTCTACGAAGCGCTGAGAGTCGCACGAATGAGGGGAACTCGGTCCTGGCCCCAGGTCGCGTAGGACCCGACCTGCACGGACGGTACGCCCCACAGACCCAGGTCGGTCAGCGTCTTTCGGTTCGCCTCGGCCCTGGTCTTCCAGCTGTCATCGACGATGGCTTCGCGCACCTCGGTCTTGGAAATTCCCACGCGCTCCGCGAGGAAGATCAGATCGCGGACCGACGCGATGTCGCGGGCCTCGGACCATCCGCCCTGCAGGACGGACAAACAGAACTCGAGTTCGATCCCGCGAGGGGCCGCAATCCGGTGGAACAGCGAGAAGCAGTACTCGATGCCCTTGCCCAATGGATCACAAATCCTTCCGAACGGAATCCCGAGCCGGTCCGCCTCGCGTTTCGCGTCGCTCGCGATGTAGAGCCGCTTCGCCAGTGGCACGGGCAGGCCCCGCATGACCATCGGCAGTACCGGTAGGATCTCGAGGTTGATCAACCCCTCGTCGCGAAGGGCACGAAACTGCGGCAGGGACAAGTACGAGTACGGGCTACGAAACGAAAGGAAGAGCCGCACGGTCGGCTTCGTCGCTCCATCGAGCATGGTGCGGAGGCTCGGCGCAGGGCCGGTCGGTAGGGAGAAATCGCCTGACAGCCCCTCCTCACGAAGTCGCGCAACGAGATAGTGCAGGCGGTCGACGCCCCAGTACCACTCGCCGCCGTAGTGAAGCATCCCTGGCTGATAGTGGCCGGCACGTTCGAGACGCGTGTAGTTGCGCGCAAGGAGAGGCCCGACCGACTCGCCGGTCGCCGCTCCGCGCTCATTCACGATCGTCGCGAGGGCCTCCCCGTCGTCGTGCCACACTGTGTCTCCGATGCGCGCCACGAGCTCGAGTTGCTCAGCCAGGGGGCGCTCCTCGAGAAGTACCGCATGTGCTCGGCGGACCCGGTCCTCCGGTGGAGTCGCATCGCGTAGAGGGAAACGGAGGCCATGTCGCTCCGCCAGCAGGCGCGCATCGCGCATCGCGTGGTAGGCCAACATCTCCGGAGCCGGGTTGGCGCCGAGGGTCGGGCGGTCGACCGGAATGACGTGCACATCGAGTTCGAACGACGCTGCGAGCTCCGGCAAGACTTGCGCCAGGAGATGGCTGTAGGGGTCGTCCGCTCGATAGTAGAAGTCGACGCGTCGACGACCCCCGTGGAGGAAACGTCCCACACGAGCGAGCGCTCGGCGCAAGTCCCGTGCGCCGAGGTAGGAGTGAATGCCCGCGCCGATGAGCCGCGACTTCGTGGTCACTCAGGTCGCTCCGGCCAGCTCGTAAACTTTCGTGACGGCCTCTTCGAGTCGACTTGGATCGGGGCCGCCTGCCTGCGCGAAGTCCGGGCGCCCTCCGCCATTGCCCCCAACGACCATGGCCGCGGCTTTTACGATGTCACCCGCACGGAAGCGGTCGGTGATGCCCTTCGACACGCTGCAGACCAAGAGCGCCTTCTTTCCATCTTTGCTTGGCGCACCGAGCAGCACGACCGCAGGCGCGAGCTTGTCTCTCAGTTGATCGGCCATCTCTCGAAGCGTGCCCGCGTCTCCGATCGCGACCGTCGCGCCAAGGACCCGCGCCCCGTCGACTTCTCGCGCGGACGACGAGAGATCACCAGCGCCACCGTCCATCAGTGACTTGTTCAGCCGATCGATCTCGCGTTGTGCATCTCGCTGTTGTTCGAGGAGCCGCCCCACACGATCGCGAAGCTGCAGCGCGGGCGCTTTGAGCAGCGCGGCCGCGCCCGTCAACTCGAACTCGACCGCACGGAGGTGCGCAAGCGCGTTCAACCCGGTGGTCGCCTCAATGCGTCGCACGCCGGCTGCCAGACCCGACTCGGACAACACCTTGAAGAGCCCAATGTCCCCCGTGCGCGATGCGTGAGTCCCGCCGCAAAGCTCGAGGGAGGGGCCGATTCGGAGCATCCGGACCACATCCCCGTATTTCTCCTCGAAGATGCCGATCGCGCCGCGCTCCTTCGCGTCGTCCATCGACAGGACCTCGGTGGTGATCTCCGCGTTGAGGAGAATTTCACGATTCACGAGGTCTTCGATGGTGGCGAGGTCGGACGGTTCAAGTGCCTTGGTTCCGCTGTAGTCGAAGCGCAGCCGGTCCGGGCCGACGAGCGAGCCCTTCTGAGTCGCGGTTGGGCCCACGACCTGGCGGAGAGCCCAGTGAAGAAGATGCGTGGCGCTGTGGTTGCGACGGGTGGCAGAGCGCGCCTCGTCGTCGACCGTGAGCGTGACGCGATCACCGATCGCAAAAACGCCCGAGGCGACTCGCCCGCGGTGCACGACTAGCCCATCCACGGGCTTCTGTGTGTCATCGACTTCGAATCGGGCGTTCTCGGTCTCGATGACCCCGCCGTCCCCGACTTGACCACCCTGCTCGGCGTAGAACGGTGTGCCACGCGTGACGATCTCGGCGGACTGGCCGTCTCTGATCAAGTCGACCGACTCCTCGTCGACGATGAACGCGAGCACGTCACTGCTCGCGGTTTGGTGATCGTATCCCTGAAACTCGACGGCTCCATGAGCTGCCAGCACAGCAGGATACACGTCGGCGACAGCACTGCTGCCGACCTTCGAGCCTTGGCTCCGCGCACGCGCTTTTTCGAGTTCGGCATCGAACCCCGCGTGATCCACTTCGAACCCTTGCTCCTGGCCGATCACCTGTTGGAGGTCGACCGGAAAGCCGTAGGTGTCGTAGAGCCGGAAGGCCACGTTGCCGGGCAGCGACCGAGTGCCCGCGCTGTCGACCCACTCGTCGTTGCCTTCGATGAGCTCGAGCCCTCGGTCGAGGGTTCGGCGAAATCGCTCTTCTTCTTGAAAGGTGATCTCCTCGATCAGCGCGCGACGTTCCTGCAACTGCGGATACGTCGCACCCATGTCGTCGACCACGCGAAGCGCACAGTGGTGCAGAAACGGTTCGCCGATCCCGAGGCGATGCCCATGGCGGATCGCGCGACGCATCACGCGGCGGAGCACGTAGGCGCGACCCTCGCGATCGGGGAAGATGCCCTCGGAGATCAGAAACGCAGCGGTGCGCGCGTGGTCCGCGATGACACGCATACTGACGTCGTCGTCGGCCTGACTCGCGCCGTAGCGCTTGCCTGCGATCTCGGCGGCGAGGTCGACCAGAGGGCGAAGGAGGTCGGTATCGTAGTTGCTGACCACCCCTTGGGACACGACCGCGATGCGCTCGAGGCCGGCGCCCGTGTCGATCGAGGGGGCGGGCAGCGAGATCATCGATCCGTCTCGGTGGCGGTCGAACTGCATGAACACCAAGTTCCAAAGCTCGAACCAGCCTCGCCCATCGGGATCCGGCTCATCGCCGAACGTCCGTGGGTCGACGTCGTCGAGGCCTAGGCAATAGTGGATCTCGGAACAAGGGCCGCACGGCCCGGTGTCACCCATCTGCCAGAAGTTGTCCTTGGCACCGCATCGGATGATTCGGTCGTCGGAAAAACCGGTGACGTCGGCCCAAAGCTTCGCGGCCTCGTCATCGGCAGGCGCAAGGCCTTCTTCCCCCCCGAACACAGTCACGACCAACCGCTCTGGGTCGAGCGCCAGGATCTTCGTGAAATAGTCCCACGCGAACTCGATCGCTTCGCGCTTGAAGTAGTCACCGAAGGAGAAGTTACCCAGCATCTCGAAGAACGTGTGGTGACGGGCGGTGACGCCCACGTTCTCGAGGTCGTTGTGCTTTCCGCTGATCCGAATGCACTTCTGCGAGGAGGTCGCCCGATTGTACGCGCGTTCTTCTTTCCCCGTAAACACGTCCTTGAACTGCACCATGCCCGCGTTCGCGAACATCAAGGTTGGATCGTTCGGGGGCACGAGGGGGCCGGACGCAACCTTCTCATGAGCGCGATCTTCGAAGAAGCGCAGAAACGATTCGCGAATTTCGGAAGACGAGGCCATTCGCAACGATTGCTAGCGCTTGTGCAGCGCCTACGCAACGCCTGTGCTACGGCTCCTCGGTGTTGACGTGTTTGCGCGTCCGGAACTTCGCGATCATCGAGGAACTCGAAGTCGACCTCGATGCGGGGCTCAACATCGTCACCGGCGAGACAGGGGCCGGCAAGTCGATCTTGGTCGATGCGCTCCAGCTCGTCCTCGGCGCACGGGGGCGGCCCGAAGTCGTTCGAACCGATGCCCAGTCCGCAGAAGTCGAGGCCCTTTTCGACCTTCGCAATGACCCGGAGACGATCGAGATGCTCCGAGGCCACGGCATCGAAATCGAAGACGAGCTCGTCATCCGGAGGGTCGTCACCGCCTCCGGACGAACACGCGCCTACATCAACGGCCGACTCGCGACGCTCGGGCAACTTCGTGAGGTGACCAAGGGCCTCGCCGACATTTCGTCGCAGCACGAGTTCCACTCCCTGTCTGACCCCCGGCACCATCTCGCGTACCTGGACGCGTTCGCCGACCACCGTGACCTGGTCGCCGATGTCGGCAGGTCGCATGACGCGCTGATCGAGGCCACCAGGGCGCTTGAAACCGTCGTCTCGGAAGAGAGGGGCCGCGCCGACCGCGAGGATCTGCTTCGTTTTCAGATCGGGGAGATCGACGCACTTGCCGAAGCGCTCGGCGCCGAAGAGGCGTGGTCAGCCGAGAAAGAGCGTCTTCGCCACGCGGAAAGCCTTGGGAGTGCGGCTGGAGCCGCGGAAGCGGAACTCTACGCCGACGATGATGCGATCTGCGGCGCCCTCGGGAAGATCAGCGCCTCGGTCACACACGCGTCGAGCGTCGACCCCACACTCGAGGGCATGGCCGCACAGATTCGCGAGGCGCTCCTTCAACTCGAAGACGCCGCCTCGGACCTTGGGCGCTACGCGCGCAACCTCTCGATCGACCCAGCTCGCCTGGCGTATCTGGAAGACCAGCTCGATCAGACGATGCGTGTGAAGCGAAAGTACGGTGGCGCGCGCGACGCGGTCCTCGCCCACCGCGATGAAGCGAAGCGCGAGCTCGATGCGCTCGAACGATACGACGAACGCGTCGACCACTGCCAGCGCGACTACGACGACGCCCTCGACAACGCCGCCACCCTGGCCCTCAACCTTCGCGAACGACGAAAGTCAGCCGCGGCACGGCTGGGTGAGGCGGTCAGCGCCGAGCTCGCATCGCTCGGGATGGGTGAGGCGAAGGTCAAAGTCGAACTCGCATCCCTCGAAGGTGGCCCCCGCGAGCTCCAAGTTCAGGGGGCCCGCCTCTCCCCAAGTGGCATCGACCGCGCAGAGCTCCTCATCGCCCCCAACCGAGGCGAAGAAGCCAAACCCCTCCGAAGGATCGCAAGCGGCGGCGAACTTTCCCGATCGATGCTGGCGATCAAGCGCGTCCTCGCCGACCGCGGCCCCGCCAGCCTCTACGTATTCGACGAAGTCGACGCCGGCGTAGGCGGCGCAGTCGCCGAAGTCATCGGCCGAAAGATCCGCGACGTCGCACGACACAGCCAAGTCCTGTGCATCACCCACCTGCCCCAAATTTCCGCTTACGCGGACGCCCACTACCGCGTGCACAAAGAGATCATCGACGAACGCACCAAGAGCGACATCCGCCTCCTCTCCGACCCCGAACGCCTCGAAGAAATCGCCCGCATGCTCGGCGGCGTCCAAATCACCAAACAAGCCCGCGCCGCCGCCCAACAACTCCTACGAGGCGCGCGAACAACGGGGTAACGTGGCGGCGAGCAAGGGCACCGAGGTCAGTGCCAGTGCCAGCGCCAGCGCCAGTGTCAGTGCCAGTGCCGGTGCCAGTGCCGGTGCCAGTGCCAGTGCCAGTGCCAGTGCCAGTGCCAGTGCCAGTGCCAGTGCCGGTGTCAGTGCCAGTGCCAGTGCCAGTGCCGGTGTCAGTGTCAGTGCCGGTGTCAGTGTCAGTGTCAGTGCCGGTGCCGGTGCCGCCGGCCTTGCGTTCATCACGGAGATTTTTCCCTCGTGTGTTCCTTTCTGAGCATCTTGGGCCCGGGGCTTCGCCCCTTTTTGAGGGCCCAAGGCGCTCAGAAAGGAAACACACTCAATGAGATTCATCGTACGAGACAGAGCATTCGAGGTGGCGGAGGGGATGCGGGAGGTGCTCCTGGTGCTTCGGAAGCGGGACAAGGACTTGTTCGACCAGGTGAAGAGGGCGATGCACAGCGTCGTCCTCAACCTGGCCGAGGCCGATGGAAACGATGCCGGGACGGCCCGAAGCCGCTTCGCCACCGCGTGCGGCTCCGCCAAGGAGGTCCGGGCGGGCCTCCAGCTGGCGGTTGCCTACGGCTACATCACCCAAGGTCGATTCACCGAGGTCGACACCGCGCTTGATGAAGTCTGCGCGATGTCGTGGAGGCTCTCGGGTCGCTAGCGACTTCGAGCCAAGCACCACGTGATGGCGCACACCTCGTCGAGCCGGTCGTCGAGGTGTGTCGCCGTGCCCGTCGCGACGTATCCCCAGTCGCCTGCAATGTGAAGGGCGGCTC
>JBATTM010000574.1:0-5907 GCA_049670545.1 Polyangiales bacterium | reverse complement strand
CGTACATGATCAGGGCGCGCGCACGAAGCTCCTCGGCTTCCTCCCACTCGTCAACCGCGTCCGCCGCCTCGACGCGATCTTCGATCCACCCGTTCCCGTAGCCCACATAGGCGCCGATGGTCGACATCACCACGACCTCGTTCTCCGGAACGACGCGCATGATGCCCTCGAGCTGGATGATGCTTGCCGGAAACGCCGCACCCGCCGTGTCGTAGTCCCAGTACTGCTCGATTGCGGGCGCCGCGCGCTGAAACAGCCCGGACGTCGAATCCGCCGCGAACTTGGCCGTGTCGCACGCCCCCATCAAAGCGAGCACCACGCACCCCAGACCCACCGCAAACACTCGAGTTCCAGACATCGCGCGAAAGTGAACCGGAAAGCGCCCCCCAACACAAGCCCAAAACCATTTAAAGGGGACAGTCCCCTTTTCTGCGCTTTGACAGGGGTCGGGTGGCGGGGTAGTCCGCGCCCTGAGAGATGACTGCCGGGGAATGTCGCGAACAACTCCAAGACCTCGTACAGCGCATGGCAGCGCTGGGGAGGTATCTTTGACCTCGATGGCTTGCGGCACACCGTCGACCGACTGACCCACGCGAGCCTCGCCGAGGGGTTCTGGGATGATCAGCAGAACGCGCAGAAGCTGATGCGCGAGCGATCGTCAGCTGAGGAAACCCTCAAAGAATTCGAGCGAGTAGAGCGCGAAGCCCAGGATCTACTCGAACTGTTGGAGCTTGCGGTCGGTGAGGAGGACGCGGGCGTGATCGAGGATGTTGCGGGACAGCTGCCAGCGCTCCACCAGGAAGTCCGCGGCCTCGAACTGAAGCGGATGTTGACCAAGGACGACGATACCGACGCCATCATCACGATCAATCCAGGCGCGGGCGGCACGGAGGCACAGGATTGGGCCGAGATCCTTCTACGGATGTACCTCCGGTGGTGCGAGCGGCGCGGCTACAAGACCGAGCTCCTCAGCCGGCAGTCGGGGGACGAAGCGGGCATCAAAGACGCCGCCTTTGTCGCGAGAGGCCCCAACGCGTACGGATACCTGCGCGCCGAAAACGGCGTGCACCGCCTGATTCGGATCAGCCCGTTCGACGCCAACAAGCGTCGTCACACGTCCTTTGCCGGGGTGAGCGTCGTTCCTGACCTCGACGACGAGCTGACCGAAGGTGAGATCGAGATTCGGGACGAGGACCTCGAAGTCAGCACGATGCGTTCGGGTGGTGCGGGCGGCCAGCACGTGAACCGGACGGAGTCGGCCATCCGGATCAAACACATCCCCTCGGGCTTCACCGTCCGATGCGAGGCGGAGCGCTCGCAGCACCAAAACCGCGATACCGCGATGAAAATGCTGCGTGGGCTCCTCTTCGAGAAGGCGCGCCGGGAACGTGAAGAGGCCTTCGAGGAGGCTTTCGTGGGGGATCGGGCAGACATCGCGTTCGGCTCCCAGGTCCGGACCTACACACTGCAGCCCTATACGATGGTCAAGGACGAGAGAACCGACCACAAAGCAACGAATGCAGAGGCGGTGCTCGACGGCGATCTCGACGATTTCATCGAAACCTATCTGTTGATGAACGCCGACAAGCAACAGAAGCGGATGAAATCCGCCAGCGCAAACGCTGGGAAGGACTGAGGGCACCGAGCCGATGGCGACCGAAGATGAGCTCCGACAGACACGCCTCGACAAGGCCGAGCGCCTTCGCGAACTTGGCGTGCCGCCCTTCCCCAATACGTTCCGCACCAACCCCGAGATTGAGGACAAGCGTCGTCGCATCGTGTGCCTTGCGAGCGACGAGAGCGCGTGTGCCGACTTGCCCCTCGAAGACGAGCTCGGCGCCGACGCCGAGCAGGTCCCGCTGTACGGTCGTGTGATCGCAAAGCGCGGCCCGTTTCTCGTCATCCGGACCCCCCACGGCGACGCACAGGCCTTGGTACGTCCCGACAAGCTCAGCGAGCCTGAGGCAGCCGCCCTCAAGCTGGTGGACCTCGCGGACCACATCATGGTGGAGGGCCCTGCCATTCGGACCAAGACGGGCGCTCTCGCGATCAGCGCCAGACGCTACCAGCACCTCGGCAAAGCCCTGCTTCCACCTCCGGCGAAATGGCACGGGCTCAAGGACGTCGAGAAACGCTATCGCGAACGCTATGTCGACCTCTTTGCGAACCCAGCCGTGGCCGAGGTCTTCCGCGCGCGCACCGTCATCGTGCAGTCCCTTCGACGATTTCTCGACGTGCTCGGGTTTCTCGAGGTCGAAACTCCGCTGCTCCACGCGATTCGCGGGGGGGCTACGGCGAAACCATTCGACACGCATCACAACGCGCTCGACCTCGATCTGATCCTCCGCATTGCGCCTGAGCTCTACCTCAAGCGCCTACTCGTCGGTGGCTTCGACCGCGTCTACGAACTGGGCCGCACGTTCCGGAACGAGGGCATCAGCACGAAGCACAACCCCGAATTCACCATCCTCGAGTTCTACATGGCCTACGCGACGTACGAGGATTTGATGGACCTGAGCGTCGACATGATTCGGGCCGTCGACGCCGATCTTCATAGCCGCTTTCCAGAGCTCACCACCGATCGCGCGTTCGATCTCCGTGCCAACTGGAAACGCGTCACGATGCGCGAGTCGATTCGCGAGCGCCTCACGCGAAGCGGGGAAGAGGGCCTGCCCCGAAACGCCTGGGCGGACGCCCTTCCGCCGGACGCCGTGGACGATGCCGATGCCTTCGCACGAGCCTGCCAGTCGATGCTTCGAGGGCTCGAGCCGGCCTCGCGCAAGCAACTCGAGCGATGCCAAACGCACGGAGAGCGAATCTTCGCCGTGTACGAACTTCTCGTCGAACCCGACCTCACGGCGCTGTACCGCACGAACGACGGCGCGAAATCGGTCCCCGTATTCATCACCGAGTATCCCTCAGAGGTCTCCCCGCTCGCGCGCCGCAACGATGCCGACCCCGCGTTCGTCGATCGATTCGAGCTATTCATCGAGGGTCGCGAAGTCAGCAACGCATTCAGTGAGCTCAATGACCCGGACGACCAGGCAGCCCGGTTCGAGGCGCAGCTTCGAAACCGCGAGCGTGGAGACGACGAGGCCATGGACTTCGACGCGGACTACATCCGGGCACTGTCACACGGCATGCCCCCTGCCGCCGGGTTCGGCCTCGGGGTCGACCGGCTGGTCATGCTGCTCTGCAGTCAGCCTTCGATTCGTGATGTCCTGTTCTTTCCTCTCCTTCGACCGGACGCCGAATGACCGAAAGGCGGCCACTGGGGTTCTGGTCCGCGTGTTTGTGTGTGTTGGGGCTGATGCAATCGGCCGCCGTGCTCGTGTTTCTGTCGAACAGCCCCCGATGGTTCCACGCGATGTTGGAAGACGAACTCGTCGGCGTCCGACTCGCGATCGGGTGGGCCACGCTCCAGCTGGTGCTCGGCCTGCTCAGCCTGGTCGTCGCACGCCGTGGCAAGGCGCTTCCACGAGGCGCGAGGGGCCGCGCCCGGATCGTCGCACTCGCAATGACTTCTCTGTTGCACGTGACGCTCACCACGATCACCGTCGGCATCATCGTGTGGGCGGCATACGCGTCCCGGGGTCATGTCCTCGGAGGCACCGTCGCAAGTCTTCTCTTTGGGGTGACGCATCTCGCGTATCCGAGCCTCGACCTCGAATGGCTCCGCACGCTCTACGAAACCAGCGCAACGCTTCAATGGATCACGGGGGCAGGCATCGCGATGCTCGCGACATCCTGCTGGTTCCTCGTCGGAGTCCCTCTGCGCCTCCGATTCTGGCAGCTCTTCGACATGGGCATCGCCGCCGCCTTCGTCATCGTCACCGCCACCCTGCCCCTCTCGCCGATCGAAGGAGACGAGGGAAGCCTCGTTGGCGCAGTGACCCGCGTGTTCGTGTCAACCCTCTTCGCGACGAGGCTCGCCCTGCGCGTCGTGGGGCCGTTGCTCACGGCGTTCGAGCGAATCGGGTTTCGTTCGATGGTCGCGGCCCGCCACCTTCGGGCGAAGAAAACCGGCTTCCTGGCCGCCAGCGGCACCCTATCTGTACTCGCGGTCGCCGTGTCCTCCTGCATGTTGATCTCGGTCCTCAGCGTGATGGGAGGCTTTCGGGCGGACCTCAAGAAAAAGATCCTCGGCAACCACGCGCATATCGTCGTGGACCAGAGGCTCGACGAAATCGAAGACTGGGAACCGCTCATCCGAAGCGCCCGCGCGTCCGAGGGCATCGTGGCGGCCACGCCGTTCCTTCAAACCGAAGTCATGGTCTCGAGCCTCTCCAATCGTGCTGGGGCCATCCTTCGCGGGATCGACCCGGGCTCGGTCAGCGACGTCACCGACCTGGGGCGCAACATGACCCACGGCTCGCTCGAGTACCTCGACCACCCCTCGAAGATTCTGGATCCCGACGCCGAGGACGACACTGGCAGCCCGATCGACGCCATGCTCGACGCAGAGCCGAAGGCACCCGATCCACCGCCGATACCAGAAACCGATGTCCTCCCGGGGCTGATCGTGGGCCAGGAGCTCGCGCGTGCGCTACGACTCGTCGTTGGCGATCGCGTGACGGTGGTCTCGCCGCGCGGCGAACTCGGTCCAACCGGTCCCATCCCAAGAACGCGCGCCTTTCGAATCGCGGGCATCTTCTATAGCGGCATGTACGAGTACGACATGAAGCATGCGTACGTCGCGCTTCCCGTCGCGCAGCGTTTCCTCAAGGCTGGAGACGCGATCACAGGGATCGAGGTCAAGGTAGACGACGTCGAACAGGCGCCGGCGATGGCGATCACCCTCGCCGACTCCCTCGGCCGCGACGGGCTCCGCGTGCGCGACTGGAAGGACATGAATCAGCAGCTGTTCGGAGCGCTCGCCCTCGAAAAGCTGGCAATGTTCATCACCCTGGGGATCGCGATCCTCATCGCCGGGTTCTCCGTATTCGGAACGCTGACGCTCCTCGTTCAGGAAAAACGTCGCGAGGTTGGAATCCTAAAGGCGATGGGCACCTCCGCCCGCGGGGTGATCCGGATCTTCGTTCTGGAAGGTTTGCTCATCGGTGCCGCCGGCGGGCTGCTTGGCCTCGGACTTGGCTTCGTGATGACATTCGCAGCCGAACACTTCGGAATTCGGATGAATCCGGAGGTCTACTACATCGACAAACTCCCCGTGAGCCTCGATCCAACCGAGTTCGCCCTGGTCGGTGCGGCGACCGTAGTGGTATGCCTGGCCGCAACTCTCTTCCCCGCATACCAGGCGAGCCGCGTGCGCCCGGTGGACGCGCTGCGGTACGACTAACTTACGATGCCCGATCCTCTCGTCAGCGTCGCTCAGGTGACCAAAACGTTCGAACACGACGGGCAATCGCTCGAAGTCCTTCGTGGGATCGATCTCGATATCGATGCGGGGGAGATGCTCACGATCGTGGGGGCTTCAGGGGCAGGCAAGAGCACGCTGCTCCATCTCATCGGAACCCTGGATCTGCCTACCGAGGGAACCATTCGATACGAAGGGCACGACGTCACCCGGCTTGGAGCCTCCGATCTCGCCGAGTTTCGCAACCGAAGCATTGGATTTGTTTTCCAATTTCACCATTTGCTACCAGAGTTCACCGCCCTGGAGAACGTGATGATGCCGGGGCTGATTCAGGGGAGTCGACGGATGGAAGACCGCGCGCGGGCCCTCCTCGACGAGGTGGGGCTCTCCCACCGGCTCACGCATCGACCGGGCGAGTTGTCCGGAGGCGAACAGCAACGCGTCGCCCTCGCTCGCGCCCTACTGATGGAGCCGAAGCTCGTGTTGGCGGACGAGCCGACCGGAAACCTCGATAGCCAAAGCAGCGCGGCGGTGCACCGCCTGTTCTTCGATATCAACCGCCGCCATGGCACGACGTTTCTGATCGTCAC
>JBATTM010000573.1:0-4736 GCA_049670545.1 Polyangiales bacterium | reverse complement strand
ACGCCAGAGCGCAAGGCGTTCTTTGCCTTCGCGTCCAGAGTGCGTCTCCGGCTCCTCGCGCACTTCCGAGAGCATGAACGCGTCTCCGATCACGTCCTCGACGGATCCCTCATTGATCGGCCAGGGGGGGCCCTCGCGATCGGAAATCGGATCGGCGTACGGGAAGAGCAGTGTGGCGAGCCAACCGTCGGCGCGCACGACGCGCGCCATGACCTCCCCCCACGCCGCACGCTGCGGCGGGTCGAGCGCAACGAGGAACGTGTAGTCCCAGACGAAGTCGATCGGTTCGTCTGGCGAGAAGGTGAAGAAATCAGCGACACGATAGTCGACACGCCCCGGCAGGTCCGCGTGTGCTTGATGAAACGCGTCCCGGGCTTCGGGCGATAGATCGAGGCCGATCACATGGCGGTCTTCGCGGGCCAGCGTCGCCAAGTCGTATCCTGTCCCGCAGCCAGGAACGAGAATACGACCCGCGGGAATGCGTCCTTCGCGGGCGAGGCGGCGCAATGCGGGCGGAGACTGACCCTCGTCCCACGGGGTCCGCCCTGCTTTCCACGCCGCCTTCCAGTCGACTGGCGCCATTCGTACTACCCGACGAGGCCCACGAGTTGCGCAACCGCCTGCACGACCGGCAGTACGGCATCGAAAGCGCGCGCGTTGCAGGCCAGGATTCCGCGTTCGTTCCGCATCTCTGTCCCGCCGTATCGATAGGGGCGACCTCCGAGGTCGGTGAAGCGGCCCCCGGCTGCCCTTAGAATAGCTTCGGGTCCGCACGCATCCCATAGACTCGATTTGTTCGACATGTGAACGTAGAGGTCAGCCTTCTTCTGGGCGATCAGGCCGATCTTCAAGCCCACGGATCCACTTTGGGTTTCTTTCGTGAGCCGAAGCTGATCTTTGACGTCGTCGATCGGTTCACCGCGGTGGGAACGCGATACGACCAGACTGAGCGCAGACGGATCCTCGATGCTACTGACGGTGAGCTGTTGGCGGGACCCGCCTTCTTCGAGAACCGCGCCCTGGTCGAGGGCCCCCGAGTAGAGGCGATCGCGAACGGGTTGGTAGACGACACCTAGGCTCGCCTCACCGTCGATCGCCAGCCCCAGCATGACGGCGAACTCTCCGTTCTTGGCGATGAACTCTTTGGTGCCGTCGAGCGGGTCGACATACCAGCACCGGCCGCCTTTGAGCGCATCGCTTTGGTCGTCGCTTTCCTCAGCGACGATTCCATCTCCTGCGAATCCGTCACGCAGGGCCTGCACGATGTACGCGTTGGCACGGGTATCCGCATCGGTCACGGGGTCGAACTGCGTCTTGTACGCGACTTCGTAGTGGGCCTCATAGAGCTCCATCACGATGGCACCGGCCGTTCTTGCGATATGTTCAGCAGCGCGAAGCTCACGCTCAAGCATACGGCGGTCTACCACGGGTTCGGAATCGAGCCACCGTTCAGTCGAGTTCGCGTGATAGCGAGTCGAGCAACGTGGCGAGTTCTTCCGTGCCTGCGATCGTAATCGCCGCAGCGGATGGGGATCTGGGCCGCTCTGCCGACGACACGAACGCGCCGACACCGTTCGCGCTCGCGAACTCGATTGCGGGGACGTCGGTGAGGTCGTCACCCGCGAAGAAAACACTGCGCGCACGGCTGCGGGCGAAGATCTCTCGCAACGCTTGCCCTTTGTCGTGCCGCGAGGCCTCCGCCTCACGAACACTTCTGCCCTTTCGGACATGAAGCCCGAGTGACGTGGCGAACGCTTCGACTTCCGCGAGGAGCGCTTCCGCGCGATCCGGGGCGGTTTCGGCCAAGGCCCGTACATGCACGGCGATCGCGCCGGGTTTATGCTCGATCCACGCCTCGGTCCCGTGTTCCTCGGTCCAGATCCGAAACCGGTCGAGCGCCTCTTGCTGGGCTTCGGGCAGCACACGGTCTGAAGGGAGCTCCCCGGGCGCGAGGACCACGCCGCCATGCTCGACGCCACGCCAGATCCCCTCGAGCCTCTCCATTCTGGACAGAGACTTCGAGTCGCGACCCGTAATCAACGCGACTGTGGCGGTGGGTGAACGGGCCAAGGTTTCGAGCGTTTTGATCGTCCCAGGCGGAATGACTGCGGCGTCGGGGTCTCGAACGATCGGAGCGAGCGTACCGTCGACGTCGAGAGCCACGAGCAATGGACGCTCGAGGGTGAGGACCGCGTCAAGAGCCCTCACGAATCTTCCAACGCCGCGATGTAGTTGTCTGCCCACCGGTGCACGTCGAGACGCATGACCTCGGAACGAAGAGCACGCATCCGCTTGCGCATCTCGGGGCGCTTCATCGTCAGCGCGAGGCGAACGGCGTCAGTCATGGCCTCGACGTCGTACGGGTTCACCATGACGGCGGCCTTGAGGTACTTGGCAGCGCCCGCGAACTCGCTGAGCACCAGTACGCCATCTTCCTCGGTGCGGGCCGCCACGTACTCGTGCGCCACGAGATTCATTCCATCTCGAAGTGGCGTCACCCACGCGACGTCGGCGGCTCGATAGTGCGCGAACAGCGCTCGCTGGCTCAGGTTGCGGTAGAGGTAGTGGATCGGGATGCGACCGGTGGCGGAGTACCGGCCATTGATGTCTCCGACCATGCGGTCGATCTCTTCCTTGAGATCGGCATACGCCTTCACGTCTGTCCGACTCGGCACCATGACCTGCATGAGGACACAGCGGTTCCGCACGGAGCGATCGTGTCGAAGGAGAGCGTCAAACGCCGAGAGCCGCTCGGGAATTCCCTTGGTATAGTCGAGCCGATCGACGCCCAAGATCAGCCTTCGGTTTCCGAGCGCCTGCCGAATGCGCATGACTTCGAGGTCGACATCCGGGTCGATCGCGAGCGACTGGAGTTCTTCGACGGGGACACCGATCGGGGCGGTGACCGTCCTGACCGTGCGGGTTCGATGGCGAATGGAGTGCTGCAACACGCGGTGCGGGGTGAAGCGTTCGACGCATTTGCGGAAGTTCTCCTCGTACTCGGGAAGGTGAAAGCCGAGGAGGTCCGCGCCCAGCAGTCCTTCGAGAATCTGTTCTCGCCAAGGAAGGATGCCGAACGTGTCGGGAGAGGGCCAAGGGATGTGACAAAACCATCCCACGCGCGCTCTCGGACGGCGGGCCCGAATGAACCCAGGCACCAACATCAAGTGGTAGTCCTGCACCCAGATCAAATCTGAGCCGCCGCTGGTGGAGAGTGTCGTTTCCGCGAACTCTTGGTTCGCGTTGACGTAGTTGCCCCAAGGCGCGTCGCCGACGCGGATCGTTGGTGGAAAGCTGTGAAGGAGCGGCCAGATCACACCGTTGGAAACGCCTTCATAGAACCCGCGCTCGTCCGACCGCTTGAGCGTGATGTACGCTAAGTCGTACTTGAGGTGGGGCGCCGGGACGGTGATCGCGTCGAAGTCTTTTGCCTGCTTCGCGCTTACCCACACGCCGCCGCGCTTCTGCAGCACCGGATCGAGCGCTGCGACCAACCCGCCGGCAGCGCGTACCCAGCGTTCTTTGCCGCGCGTCGCCTCGTGGCGATAGGGACCCCGGTTCGATACCACCACGAGCTTTCGACTCTTCTTCGCCATGTCGGCGGAGCATAGCAGGATCGACCCTTGGTTGGTTTTCTGGTACCGGTTGGTGTATGGGTAGCGATCCGGCAGAGTTTCTACAAGGGCGGACGCGCGAGACGAAGATTCGACGCGATGCGCGCGGACGGTGGTTCAATGGAGACGATCGAATCGATCATCCGAACCTGGTACGGTCATTCGACAGTTGGGTGGATCGGGCAGAAGACGGGCGCTTCTGTTTGAGCAACGCGATCAACTGGGCATACGTCGAGATCGAGGGGCCCGCCTATTTCATCAAGGACGTGACCCCGGAGCATGACCACCTGTCACTCCACCTCTCTGGCGGTGAAGTCGAGGCGCTCGATCCCGATTCACTTCGGCAAGACGCAGAAGGTGCACTCTGGTGCTCCGTTCGTGAGGGACGCTGTCCGGCTAGGTTCGACAACCATGCGGTCAGCAAGATGTCCGCCATCGTGGACGAGGATGGCGAGGGCGTGTTCGTCCAAATTGGAGACCGAAAGATCAGGCCTCCTCTGATCGCGGATCCACTTTCGCTCGGCACCGAAAAGCGCTAGGTCTCCGGCGTGACTCGACGTGAGCTCCTCGCCACTCTGATCGTTGCCGCCATGGCATTCCCCCTGCTGATGATCTTCTCCGGTGCGATCGTCGATGCGCGGGCGCGCGCGGTGGAGGCGCCGTTTCGGGCGGTACTCGGCAATGGCCGGTTTGAAGAGCTGATGGATGGCCGTGGCGGGATTCCCCACTACCTCGGCGCGACGCTTCTGGCTCCGGACTTCACGCTGCCTGAGCAGTCGGGGGGGCAGTGGAGCGTCGCCGAACAGCGAGGCAAAGTCATCGTCATGAACTTCTGGACGGTCACGTGTCGGCCATGCATTCAGGAGATGCCCACGATCGAGCTCCTCGCGGAGATCACCAAGGGTTGGGACGACGTGGAGATCGTCGCGGTGTCCACCGATCGCAACTGGGCCGAGGTGGAGGCGATCATTCCCAAGAACTCGAACATCGTCAGTCTGCTCGACGCAGATCGCAAGGTCGTGACCGAGGCGTTCGGAACCAAGCTCTTTCCAGAAACATGGATCATCGACAAGGACGGGTTGGTCCGACTTCGATTCGACGGAGCGTTCGACTGGGCGAGCC
>JBATTM010000572.1:0-6074 GCA_049670545.1 Polyangiales bacterium | reverse complement strand
GGACGCCGCCCATGAGTGCGCCGCCTACCCCCGCGGTCGCGACGTCGGAGCCAGTGAGGTAGAGGCCCTTGATCGGCGTGCGCGGCTGGAGCCACCGCTGTTCAAAGCGCTGCGGAGTGTGCGCCAGGCCGTAGATTTCGCCGTGCGGATGCGCCGCGAAGTTGCGGGTCGTCAGGGGGGTCGAGAGCTCGCAAGTATCGATCTTGCCTCGGGTCGCCGGTGCTTGTGCGTAGAGCGTTTCGAGAAGCCGTTCTTGAAGCTTGGTCTTGAACGCGTCGTAGTCCTCGCCGCGCTTCTTCCATGAGGTGTCTTCCCATGACTTGAACCACGAATACGGTGCGAGGGTGATCGCCTCGATCGTCGAGCGCCCTGGGTACCGGCGCGAGAAATCAGGATCTTTCGCTGACGGGAACGACAGGTAGACCACAGGAGGCTCACTGCTTGGGTCGGCACTGAAACGGCGAACGTTTCCTTCGTGATCTGCCGACGGGTACACCCACAGGTTCGTCTTCTCCAGTTGAAGCTCATCGGTCGTGCTGCGAAGCCCGATGTATGCCGACAAATGACCGATCGACGGTCGAATCGTGTCCACACGACGCTCGAGCCCGTGGGCTTGGGCCACGTCTTCCGAAAGGAGCGTCCCGAACGTATTCGCAATTCCCGCGTCGCTGAGCACCATCGGTGCGCGAAGCACGCGACCGCCTTCGACCCGCACGCCGACCGCACGACCCTTCTCGACGACGATCTCCTCGACGTTCGCGTTCGTGACGACCTCTCCTCCGGACGCCTCGATGACCGGCAGAATGGTTGCCGCGATTTGGCCGGAGCCTCCTATCGGATACGAAGCGCCGCGCAGGTAGTGACTCGCTACCAGCGCATGAATGAAGAAACTACTCTCGGCCGGCACCAGGCCGTAGTCGCCCCACTGCCCGGTCAACACAGCGATGAGTTCTTGATTGTCGGTCAGGCTCTCGAGCACTTCGCGTGTCGTCACCCGTGCCTCTTTGAGAAGCGGTCTCCTCATGAGTCCACCCACCACGGTGGACACCACCGAAGGCACAGCCTTCTCTGCGAAGAACAGCTGCGCTTTCTTGCCGGTCGAGTCGATCTTCTCGAGATACGCGTCGATCGCCTTGGTGTCGTTCGGGAAGTAGCCATGCATGCGGTCTCGAAAACGCCTGCGCCCCTTCACGAAGTCGTAACTGCGGTCACCGATGATGATGCGGTCGTACACGTCGCCCATGTCTTCCCACTCGAGCTTGCCGTCGGTGACGAAGTCGAACATGCGACGCATCACGGAGCCGCGGCGCGATACTTCGCCAATGTAGTGGACTCCCACGTCCCACTCGTACCCTGGACGACGAAACGTGTGTGTGAACCCGCCCGCCGTGTAGTGCCGCTCCAAGACGAGCACGCGCTTCTTCGAGAGCTTCGAGAGCATCGCCGCAGCGCAAAGGCCGCCGATGCCGGAGCCGATCACGATCGCGTCCCACTGTTCGCTGAGGTTGTGGTGCTGCTTGTACGAGGTGCCGATTCGCATGTGTTCTCCTTGGGCGGCTACTCCGCCGCGCGTCGCTGATCGAAGACCTCGGGAAGAAGGTCCTCCAGTGTGCACCCCATCCCGAGCTTGCCCGCGAGATGCAACGAAACCAATCCGTGAACCTTCGCCCACATCATGTGAGCCTGATGCAACGGGTCTCCGTCCATCAGGCCGGCGTCGATTGCCCCTTGGACTGCGGCGTGCAGAAACGAAAATGCCCTCGCCTGTTCTCTCTCGAGCGCTTCGTATGTACCGGCGGGCGCCTGCTGCAGCTCGAACATGATCCGGTACGCGGAGGGCTGTGCCAGCGCGAACCGGACGTACGCCATACCAAGCGCTTGCAGGGACTCGGCAGGATCCGCGGGCAACGCGGACGCGTCGCGCTGCGCGTCCGCAAAGCGACGAAACGCGTCGGCCCGAACCATTGCGAACAGCTCCTCTTTGTTCTCGAAGTAGCGATACGGGGTCATCGGGCTGACACCCAGCTCCGCTGCGAGGGAGCGAAGCGTCACCCCCTGGTAGCCGCGTTCTCCAAACAGCTCGGTCGCCACCGCCACCGCGCGCTCGCGGAAGGCCTCAACCTGCTCTGTCGTGAGTCCTATCCGCGGCACAGGCATTATTTACGATGTAAATTTTACATTGTCAACCATTTATCTGCACACATGCCATGTGGAGAGAAACCGCTGTAATTCCTTCTACTTTAGCGTCACGCTCGCCCAGGAGCGCTTTCCCGCTTTGATCAGGTACGGGCCACCCTTCGCGAGCTTGGCCTGTGGGTCGATCACGCGGTCCCCGTCGATCTCGACACCACCCTGTTGGATCCTGCGTCGCCCGTCGCTCGAGCTCTTCACCATGCCGAGATCGCTGAGTAGTTTTGGAATCCACACCGAGTCGGTGTCGAGCGCCACTTCATGCACAGGCACCTCTTTCGGCACCTGCCGCTTGGAGAACTGCGCAAGCCAGGAAGTCGCGGCATCGTCCGCTGAGGCAGCCCCATGATAGCGGGTCACGATTTCCTTGCCGAGCGCGATCTTGGCGTCCCGTGGGTTGAGTTCGCCCGACGCGCATGCTTGCTTTCGTGACGCGAGTTCGGCCGCGGGCTCGGTCGACAGCAACTCGTAGTACCGCCACATCAGGTCGTCCGAGATGCTCATCAGTTTTCCGAACTGCTCTTTGGGCGGCTCGTCGACGCCGACATAGTTGTCGAGCGACTTGCTCATCTTCGCTCCGACGATCGCCCCTTTTTCGACGCGCGCGTTGAGGCCTTCCAGGATCGGCGTGGTCATGACGATCTGGGGTCGCTGACCCATCTCGCGCATGATCTCGCGCCCGACGAGGAGATTGAATAGCTGGTCGGTGCCGCCGAGCTCGATATCGCACTCGAGCACTACGGAATCGTACGCCTGCGCAAGCGGATACAACAGCTCATGCAGAGAAATACTCGCATGCTCCGCCCAGCGGCGCTTGAAGTCGTCGCGTTCCATCATGCGGGCCAGCGTGTACTTCCCAGCGAGGCGAATCACGTCGTCGAACGCCATCTTGCCAAGCCATTCGCTGTTGTAGACGATTTGCGTGCGTTCCGGATCGAGTATCTTGAAGGATTGCGAGGCGTAGGAGCGCGCCCCATCTTCAATCTCCTCGCGCGTCGGAACGGGGCGTGTGCTGCTCCGCCCGGATGGATCGCCGATTTGCGCCGTGAAGTCGCCGACGATGAACACGACGTCGTGACCCAGGTCTTGGAACTGGCGCATCTTGTTGAGCAGCACGGTGTGTCCGAGGTGCAGGTCTGGACGCGTCGGGTCGAACCCGGCTTTGATCTTCAAGGGGCGGCCGAGACTCAATCGCTCGAGCAGGTCGGCCTCCACGTGCAGATCGACCACGCCGCGCTTGAGCTCGGCGAGCTGCGCTTCGGGCGTCATCGCGTACCCCTATTCGCCAGGCTCGGAGATCCCGCCGTTGACCAGTTCCTTCAGTTCCTTACCCACTTTGAAGAAAGGAAGGCGTTTCTCAGGAACCGGAACCGGCTTGCCCGTCCGCGGATTTCGACCGTTGTACGATTTGTAGTGACGAACCGTGAAGCTGCCAAAGCCGCGGATTTCGATCCCCTCCCCGTTCTCGAGCGCGGCTGTCATTGCATTGAACACGCAGTTTACAACGTGTTCAGCTCGACTTTTGGTGATCTTCGTCCGCTGGGCCACAGCGTCGATGAGCTCCGACTTCGTCATCGATTCTTTCCCCATTGCGGCCTGAGTATATCGAGGGGTCCTGGCAGGTCAATAGCGATTACGCATACTTGGACCAGGTGCCCCAGATCCCCCCCGGGCGGGCCGCCAGTCTCCCCGAAGAGTTCCAGCGGCGCTTTGTGAGCCGAAATTCACTATGGAGAGGCGACTCAGCGCGTGGAATCCAGGGCGAAGAGCGCGTCCGCGACCAGTTCTTCGGTATCTTCGATGCCCACGGCGTACCTGACGAGGTTGTTCTTGATGCCGATTGCCTCGCGTTCCTCGGTAGTCAGCTCGAAGTAGCTCATCAGCGCAGGCTGTTCGATCAACGACTCGACCCCCCCGAGACTCGGGGCGATTCGGGGAATCCGACAGGCGTCGACGAAGCGGCTGGTCGCTTCGAGGTCTGCATCGACTTCGAAGGTGACGACGCCGCCGAAACCGCTCATGAGGCGTCGTGCCGTGTCGTGGTTTGGGTGCGACGGGAGCCCCGGGTACCAAACCTGACGAATCCGCGGATGCGCTTCGAGTCGCTCCGCCAGCACTTGCGCGGTGTGGTTCTGTTGCTCGACGCGAAGGGCCAACGTCTTGATCCCGCGATGCACGAGATACGCCGCGTGCGGATCGAGGGTCGCCCCGAACACGCTGCGCAGATCGCGAACGAGGGAGACGACACCCGTCTTCCCAGCCATCACGCCCCCGAGGACGTCGTTGTGGCCAGCGAGGTACTTGGTGGCACTGTGAATCACCAGGTCGATGCCATAGCGAGCGGGCTTGAAATTAATCGGCGTCGCGAAGGTGCTGTCGATCAGCGTCTTGATCTTGTGCTCACGACAAATCGCGGCCACGCGTCCGAGGTCCGGAATAGTCTGGTACGGGTTGGTGGGCGCCTCGGCGATCACCAAGCGAGTCTCGGGTCGAATCGCCGCCTCGAGGGCGTCGACATCGGCCGGCGGGATCAGGGTATGCGACACCCCGAAACGTTCGAGGAATGTCGTGACGAACTGGCGCGTCCGTCGATAACAATCGGCGAACAGGATCACGTGCGAGCCTGACTTGACCAGTGCCAGGATGCTCGATGTGATGGCAGCCATGCCGCTCGCAAACGCGACGGCATCTTCCGTTCCCTCGAGGGCAGCTACTTTCTCTTCCACGAGGCGGACCGACGGATTTCCGTATCGGCCGTACTCTTCCCGCTCTTTGCGCCCCTCGAAGTACGCGATCAGTTCGGCGGTATCCGCGAACGAATAGGTCGCCGTTTGCGTGATCGGCGCAGCCAGCGCGTCGTACGGGTACGTGCGCGGCTCGCCGCCGTGAACCGCCAGAGTCTTCTGGGAGATGTCGTCCTTTTCCGACATGGGACGCGAGCGTAGGTGAGGCGATCTGCCCATGCAACCCCCGCAGGAACCGCGATCGCAGGAAAGGCTCTAGAGCTGATCGCAGGTTCCTGCGGCAACATCGCGGATACAGTCTGAACCATTGCCGGTGTAGATGCGGTCGGACACGGGCCCCATGAACATCGGTGCAGAGCCAGCCGAGATGACACCCGCGAAGTTGTTCGCGTCTGCGAAGGTCGCCACGCCAACGCTCACCACCGACCCGGTCATGAAGTTCAGGTTGCCCGTGTTGTTGTTCCGCCCCCCGAACGCGGTCGTGACGTGGTCGAGGATCGAACCGTCCGAGCCCTGGTTGAACTCGATGCCACGCCAATAGAGAGGCGTGCCAGCGTCAATCGTCGTGAAGGTGATCGGATCGTCGATCGTGCCTTGAGCATCCAAGACTCCGTCTCCGCCCTCCCCAACTCGCAGACGTCGGTCTTCCGCGAATCGCAGAGTCGCGCCTGGCTCGATTTGAAGGACCGGTATGGGGTCGAGCGCATTCGACTGCCGAAGCTCAATGTTGCCTTGCACGACGTACGGGACGTCGTTCGGCGGCCACGCTGCGCTGACGTCGACGGTGTCCCCGACGACCCAGACGCCCTCCTGCCCGAACGTCGACGACGTATTGTTCCCTGCCAGCAGGTTGCCGTCTCCGAACCGCCCGACGAAGTTGGCGTGGATGCGAAGGCCCGAGAACCGTGAGCCACTCACAGTGTTGCCATTGCAACCGCCCGCGCAGTGGGTGCCGTTGTAGAAGACGAGGCCGTAGCCGTTGCTGCCCGTGACTACCGTGTTGGTCACCATCGGGGTGGCCGGCACCCCTCCCATGGTCTCGACCACCAAGCCCCCCCGCGCTTCACTCGGCCCAAGAGACGGGTCGGATCCCGCCGTATCGAGCACTGCGTGGTCGATGCGGGTCACACCGCTCGGACC
>JBATTM010000571.1:0-8392 GCA_049670545.1 Polyangiales bacterium | reverse complement strand
CGGCAGATATTCCTGCATGTCGTAGGGCTCGAAGTCGAAGTTCTGAAAAATGACGACATCGAAGCTGCCGAGGTGTTCACGAAAAAGCTCGTCCGTCGGGAAGGGAATCAGGGCGAGTTCGTTCGTCCCGGCCGCCGTGAGGTCACTTGGGGCCCTGAGAATGAAGAATGAAATCAGGTCGACGGAACCGTCACGCTTGATGAATTCGCGCAAGAAGCGAACATCCCAGCTCGGTCGCCCCGCGACCAAGAGAACGCGAATCCGATCGCGGCCGACTCGAAGCAACACAGCGCGCGTGTTGTTCTGGGGCACTTCGTCGGCCTCGTCACGCGGAACCGACAGACGATACAACGCCCTTCCCGCCCGCTTCGGCGTGACCTCAAACGCGACGGTGGACCTTCCATCCGCGTCGAGCGGCACGCGCTTCTCTTCGAGGAGGCGCCCTTGGTGCCAAATCTGGACGGGCAGTTCCGGCACGCGTAGTGCACCCACGGCCCGCACTTCCGCGCGGATGATCGCAGGGACCCCAACGTACGCCGTGGCGTCTGCCCGAAGCGACACGATCGCCTGATCCGCCAACTCGTCTTCCCCGCCGACCACGACCGTATGAATCACCGGTGAGGTGGCGTCCAACGACAGCGTGCTCGCGCGAAAGTTCGGGTCGGCGCCGTCGGTGACGAGCACGACAGAACCGATCTCGTGGTCCGACGACTTCTCGAGGACGGAGACGAGTGCTTCTCGGATGTGGGTTGCGTCATCCTCTGGGTTGTAGCTTTCGGCCAAACCCTGCCAGATCACTCCTCGTGTGCGGCTCCCAAACTCGTAGGCGGTGGGTTCGATGCGATCGTCCTCTTGCCACTCACGAAGGAGCGCACGGACGGCGTCGCCGCGTTCGCCGTGCGGGCCTTCGAGCGTCATGCTCAGGGAACTGTCGAGCAGAACTGCGGTGCCCCCCGCGACTTCTTCGAAAGCTTCACGAACCAATGTGATCTGGAGCGCGACCGCGAATACGGCCACTGCCCCAAGCCCACCAAGCGCGCCGAGCACGACCCGACGCGCAACGCTTCTCTCCCCCTGGAACGACCGAAGCTCGAGGAGCCACAAGAGAAACAGGGCGCCGCCGAGAACGACCGCCGTCGTTGCTCCGCCCCATACTCCGAACTGCCAACGCCACTCCTCCACCCACAGACCTCAGGGCACCGACCCACGCCTGCGCATGATGAACGGCGCGTGCACTTGGTCGTCTTTGTAGTCGGTGCACAGCGCGTACAGGACGAGGTTGACGGCGAGGCGAATGGCGCGCTCTCGCTGGCCTTCGCCCCCGGGGACCACAGCCTGCGTCCAGGCTCCAAGCTTGTCGCGCTGAAGCGCGCCACCCATGTCATGTTGGCTGTAGACGATCGCAATACGGTCACCGTACGAAACGCCTTCGAGGAGCGCTGGCCCCTGCACGCGCCCTACGGGGCGCTGCAACAGGTAGAACGAACGGTAGATCGTGTGGTCGCGGGAAATCTCCTTGAGCGGACGAGCCGGGAACGCGCGCATCAACTCCCGCCGTACCGAACGATCGAATCCCTCCCCTCCCCCCGAGGCATCGTCGATCAGAATGAAGCCGCCGCGATGCACGTAGCGACGGATCGCTTCGATCGACGCCTCGCTGAGCGGAGGAAACTCACTGTCCCCTCGCCAATAGAGAATCGGGCTCCGAAAGAGGGAGTCGTCGTCGAAGCGAGCACGCCCGGGCTCGAGGACCGGATCGACGCTGGTTCGCTTGCGGACCTCCCACGCCAGACGGTCGGTGACCAATTTCGCGTCGGCATTGCCCACGCCCGCGTCGACGCGGACAATTTCCACTTCCGTGGCGTCTCCGAAGGCCAACGCCCGCTCCGGGATCGCCACTGAAAGGCAGACCAGTACCCAGGCCAGCGAAACACCGAAACACACCCCTGACCCCGCGGCCATGGGTCAGGACTACCAACCGTACGTCAAAGCGCAAGCCGGGTTGACGTTCGCAGCATTCGCGACGACAGTGGCGCCGTGACGACACGGTCACTTCGAGCCGGAACCGCATTCGTACTCCTCGTACTTGCCGCCGGCTGCACTGAGAGGATCGACGAGTCGGCGAGTCCGGTCCCGATCGCGGAGGCTTCCATTGTCGAAGCCGCTCCCGCGTCGATCTCGCGCACCCGCCCTCTGATGAGTACGATTTTTCGGATCCAGATCGATGGGGTCCACCCGAACGCGGAGGGCGTGATTGGCCGCGCCTTCACTGAAATCGAGCGGCTCGAGGAAGTGCTATCCGAATGGCGCGAGGGCAGCGACATCTCCCGCATCAATGCCGAGGCAGGGAAACGCCCAGTCAAGGTGGGTGACGATACCATCCGAGTCGTGGATGCCGGCATCGACGTCTCGCGTTGGTCTCGCGGCGCTTTCGATCTTTCGTGGGCCGCCTTGTGGGGCCTCTACGATTTCCGAGCGGAGAGCGTGAAGATTCCGAGTGAAGCCGCGATCAAGCCGCGGCTCGCACTGATCGACTACGACAAGATCAAGGTCTCCAAGAGTCGACACACCGTCTTTCTCAAGAAGCGCGGCATGGCGATCGGCACCGGTGGAATCGCCAAAGGGTACGCTCTCGATCATGCCGGCGCGATCCTTCGAGGTGGCGGGATCGAGAACTACATGATCTTCGGAGGCGGGCAGGTCCAAGTGCACGGCGAGCGCGAGGGACGCCCATGGCGGGTCGGCATTCAGCATCCGCGCGACCCCAATACGTACTTTGCTGCGCTCGAGTCCACGGGGGCGTCGTTCTCGACGTCGGGAGACTACGAGCATGCGGTATTCGACGGCACCGGGAAGCGCTGGCATCACATCATCGATCCGAAGACGGGAAGGCCCGCGACTCGCTCTCTCTCCGTGACCGTCATGACCTCCGAAGGAATTTACGCGGATGCCCTCAGCACAGCTGCATTCGTCCTGGGGCCCGACAAGGCGCTGAAGATGTTTCGACGCATCGCATACCCAGCAGATGCCGTCATCGTAGGCGCGGACTGCAAGATCTACATGACCCCCGGAGCCAAACGAAAGATTCGAATGAACATCGAGCTGGTCGACGGCCGATTGCCCGGCTGCCAACCACGGCTCTGAAGCCCGTTCAGCCGCGCTCGTCGATCGGCACGAAGGTCCGATCCGCCTCGCCGATCCACACTTGGCTTGGGCGAAAAATGCGATTGCTTTCGAGTTGCTCGAGCAGGTGGGCGAGCCAGCCGGCGACCCTCGAGATGGCGAAAATCGGCGTGAACAGGTCGGTCGGAATTCCGAGCTTCTGGTAGACGATGCCGCTGTAAAAGTCGACGTTCGGGTAGATGCCCTTGTTCCCGACGAGGTCTGACATCTGGGTTTCGAGTTCGACCGCGAGGTCGTAGTCGGGCGTCGACCCAAACTTTTTGAATAGCTCCGTCGCCAGTGCCTGAAGAATCGTGGCGCGTGGGTCTTTGACTTTGTAGACTCGGTGGCCGAAGCCCATGATCTTCTCTTTGCGCGCGAGGCGATCCTCAGCCCAACGGCGGACCGCGTGAGGAGAGCGATCTTGGATTCCTTCTAGCGTCGCGAGCACCTGCTCGTTGGCACCTCCGTGAAGCGGACCGGCGAGGCTTCCGTTGGCGGATGCAACGACCGCGTAGGGGTCGGTCAGGGTCGAGCCCGTCACGCGCGCCGTGAAGGTCGAGGCGTTCATCGAGTGCTCGGCATGGAGAATGAGTGCGACGTCGAACACGCGTTCCGCAAGGCGAGTCGGCACTTCCCCCTCGAGCATGTACAAGAAGTTGGCTGCGTGGGTCAGCTCGGTGCTCGGTCTGATTGGGTCGTCACCTCGGCGGATGCGATGCCAGGCGGCAACGATCGTGGGCATTTTCGAGATCAGGCGAATCACGCTGAGCCTGCGAAACTCGAGATCCTCGATGTGGTCGCCCTTGTAGAACATGCCCATCGCCGCCACGGCGGCGGTCAGCGCATCCATCGGGTGTCCACTCTCAGGCAGTGTCTTCAGGAGGTCGATGATGCGAAACTTCAGTCCCCGCTCTGCGATCAGCTGTCCGCGGAATTCATCGAGCTGCGCCGAGGTCGGGAGCTTGCCGAACAGGAGAAGATAGGTGATCTCCTCATACGTTCCCTGCTCCGCCAGTACCTCGATTGGGTAGCCACGATACTGCAGCCTTCCCTCCATCCCGTCGATCAGGCACACGCTGGTACGTGCCGCCGGAACGCCGGCAAGACCTGGGATGTATTCGGGGGTATCCGCCATGGGTTCAACCTTGAAGCTAGAAATGTCGGCGGCAACCTAGCTGCTACCCCAAAGGGCGCAAGCCGAGCTTCATCGCGGCGCCAGGAGTTTCGTCAGCGCCTCCGCGTCGTCGACAGGAGGCGCGCACGCGTGGTCCCTACAGATATACACACCGGCTCGGGTCGGCACCTCCCCGAGGACGTTGGCTGCACCATTGTGCGCCCCGTCGATGAGAACGAGCATTCGATTGGGTACGTACGTCGCGCGCACGACACGCGCCCAATCCGTTGCGGGGCCGCCCTTCCCGTCGACCAGCATCACATGCGTGGCGCCGTGCACCCATCGGTCGACCACGGCGACGAGATGCCCGTGCCCCGCCGGATCCCGAAGCGCCGCAGGAGACCGGCGTTGAAGGACGCGTTCCGCGACCGCAACGTAGCGACTCTGTCCGAGCCACGCGTCGAGCCGTAGTAGTGCCCGCAGCATGCTGGAGGTCGACGAAGGGACCTCGCCGTCGATGTGGTCTTCACTGCGCACCACCAAGTCGTCAGCTGCCTCGGCGAAAAATAGAGACCCCGAGTCGGGCTCCCAGAACTTTTCGAGTGCCACATCCACGAGCTCCTGCGCGAATGCCGCCCAGGAAGCGTCGAACGATGCTTCGTACACGTCGAGCGCGGCGTTCGCGACGTCGGCGTAGTCACTCAGGAAGCCCCGTCCCTGGTGTACTCCGTCCTTGGAGACGCGGTTGAGATGGCCGTCGCCATAGAGCCCGTCGCGCACGAACTCGAGCGCGCGCACAGCGCGCTGGACGAGTCGCGGATCTGCGAACGCGGCTCCAGCCTCCGCAAACGCACCGGCCATCAGCCCATTCCAGGAGGTGACAATCTTCTCGTCTCGAAACGGTTTGACGCGTAGCTCCCTCACATCAAAGAGTTTTTGGCGCAGGGTGTCGAGATAGGTTCTTGCGTTCGAGGGACTGGTATCGAGCTCCTCGGCGACCCGTTCGATCGACTGCGTCCGATGCAACACGGTCGTCGCCCCCTCGAAGTTTCCCGCCTCGTCCACACCGTAGTAGCGCGCCGCAAAGGCGCCGTCCCTCGCCCCCAGGGCCTCCTCGAGTGCTTTCGGCGTCCACACGAAGAATGCCCCTTCCCGACCTTCGCTATCCGCGTCCTGGGTCGCGAAGAAGCCTCCATCGGTCGCGCTCATCTCGCGTTCGACATAGCGGAGAAGCGACAGACACGTCTCGCGGTACCGTGGCTCGCGGGTCAGGCGCCACAGGTCGATCAGAAGCCGAGCGATCAAGGCGTTGTCGTAGAGCATCTTTTCGAAGTGGGGCACGCGCCATCGTGCATCGGTCGCGTACCGGTGAAACCCCCCTCCGATCTGATCGTGGATGCCTCCGTCGATCATCGCGTCCATCGACTGCTTCACCGAGGAGAGCCAGTGTTCGTCCCCACTTCTCACATAGGCACGGAGCATGACGTCGAGACTCATCGTGTTCGGGAACTTCGGTGCGTCTCCGAAGCCCCCGTACCTCGAGTCGAATCGCCGGCCGAGTGCCTGGGCGGCACGAATCGAGACGTCTCGATCAATAGCAACCTCGCTCGGCGATGCTTCGGCCTCGAGGGCGTGCAACGCGTCGACCACATCGTCTGCCATGGAAGACACCTCATCGCCTCGATCGGTGAACGCTTGCGCGACGCTGTGCAGCACGCTTGCGAATCCGGGGGTTCCGTGACGATCCTCGGGCGGAAAGTACGTGCCTCCGTAGAAGGGTTTGAGGTCGGGCGTCAGGAACACGGTGAGCGGCCACCCACCGCGTCTGCGTGTCATGAGTTGCACTGCGGTCTGATAGATCTTGTCGAGGTCAGGTCGCTCCTCCCGGTCGACTTTGATATTCACGAAGGCCGCGTTCATCTGCGCCGCGATCACGGGGTCGTCGAACGACTCTTGCTCCATGACGTGGCACCAATGACACGCGCTGTATCCGATCGAGAGCAGGATTGCCCGTCGCGTCGTGCGCGCCTCACGGAGCGCCTCGGCGCCCCACGGATACCAATCAACCGGGTTGTGCGCATGTTGTCGTAGATACGGAGAGAGCTCCCCGGCCAGTCGATTCACCATCTCGCGATTGTGCCCGCGCCGGGGTCAGGCGCCAAGGAGGCGTGTGGCGAGCCACGACGCGAAGGCAGGTCGCACCGAACCGAGAACGACGTCTGCTTCTCTCTCGAGCTCAGCGGCCCGTGCCCGCGTGTCGGAGGACCCACCCACCGAACGAATCGTGATGCGAAAGGTTGCTCGAAGCGGCGCCGACTCGAACTCAGGAGGCGACTGGTTGGCCCCGCGCTTCGCCAACAGCGCGGCGAATCGTCTGGCCTGGGTGCCGTCGACCGCATCGCTCACGAGCACCAGCGTCTCGCCAAGGGTGACCTCACTTACGAGGGTCGTTGTCGGCGGACCGTCGCCGTCCACCACGGCGAGCGTGCGTTTCAATCGCCGCGCTCCACCTCGAGACCGTCGGCTTCCCAATGAAGGAAGCCACCGGCCAAGAACCCGACCTGCACCCCGTCGGCCTGGAGCTTCTCGCCCCACTCCTTGGCCTCTTCACTCCGGCCGTAGAGCACGCGCACACGCCCGTCGAATGGTTGCAGCTCTTGGACGCGCTCCGCCAACTCGCTCGCGGGAATGTGAATCGCCGTCGGGACTCGGTAGCGTCCGTACGAGGAGGCGTCTCGAATGTCGACGGGCACGGCCTTGCCTTGTGCAAGCCAAGCCGAAAGCTCTTCAGGACGCACCTCCGCGGCTGACCGCGGCATCACGGGCTCGAGGAGCTTCATGATGCCGACCTTGTCGAGCGCGCCCACGTGCTGTTGCACGAGCTTCCCCTGATGGAGAACCAGCAGCATTGGAATCGATTGCGCGCGGAAGGTCTGCGCAACCATCGGGCTCTTGTCGACGTCGACTTTGACGACCTTGATCTTACCGGCCAGCTCGTGTCCGACCTGGGCCACGATCGGCGACACCTGCTTGCAGGGTTGACACCAATCGGCATAGAGATCGACGAGCACGGGAAGCTCCGAACGGATGACCTCCGCTTCGAACGTCGCGTCGGTAACGTCGTGAACGGTCATTTAGGCTCCCTCAGCATCTGGGGTCGATTCTGTCACGATCTGTACGCCTGCGCTCGTTCCGAGTCTCGTCGCCCCTGCAGCGAGCAGCGCGTCTGCGTCGCCCGCGTCGCGGATTCCGCCTGATGCTTTGACCCCAAACTCCGGGCCCACGACTGTTCGAAGAAGAAGGACGTCATGGACGGTGGCGCCTCCACCCCCAAATCCGGTCGAAGTCTTGACGAAGGCGGCACCCGCTTCCTTTGTCCAGGCCGCGCCGCGTTGTTTCTGAATGTCATCGAGCATGGCCGTTTCGAGAATCACTTTCACCGGGCGTCCCGCCGCGGCCTCCACCACTCCGCGTACGTCCGCCAAGAAGGCGGCTTCGTCGGAGGCTCTCAAGGCCCCGATATCGCAGACCATGTCGATCTCGTCCGCACCATCGCGGACCGCCTGAATCGTCTCTTCCACCTTGGCGTGAACGCTCGCTGCCCCGAGCGGAAACCCCACCGTGGATGCCACTTTCACCCCTGTTTTCGCCAGCAAGGCTCTGCATCGGCGGACGTGGGTCGAGTTGACACACACCGCAGCCAGGTTGTAGTGAGCAGCCTCCGCGCAGAGCTGCTCGAAATCCGGGGGGATCGCATCTGGCCGAAGCAGGGTGTGATCGATCAACCGGGCAAGGTCGCGACGCATGATTTTCAATCTATTAGCAACAAACATAGAAGGGAACAATCGCGACGCCGGTCGGGCGTAGGGTGGCTTTCGACTTTCGGAACGCCCTCGGCTAGACTCCCGCGACTGTTCAGAGCTGATGGACGTTACATGCGAGCGCTGCGGTACTGAATACGAGTTCGACGAAACACTGTTGTCGGCGCGCGGAACGAGCGTCAAGTGCACGAACTGCGGACACGTCTTCAAGGTGTACCCGCGTGCACGAGAAGATGCCGATCGGGCGACGAGCACGTGGAGGCTTCAGCGACGCGATGGCGCGATCGATACC
>JBATTM010000570.1:0-1870 GCA_049670545.1 Polyangiales bacterium | reverse complement strand
TCGCACTTCGGGCGTCGTTGCGGGTCGCTGCCTGCCAGGCGGGAGCACGCGAGGCGGAGGCCGCGCTGGCAACTCTCGCCCCCATCGCATCCGAGCGCTTCTCGGATGCGGAGCAAACACTGCTCTGGGACACCGCCATCACCGCGGCCGAACAGACACTGGACGCGCCGCTCGGACTGCGCGTCATCGACACACTGTACGTACACGGGGGGCCGCCGCGCGACCCGCAGCGTGCGGCAGAGGTCGTGGATGTGCTGGTGATGAAGCTTGCGATCGAACAGGCCGTCGCTTCGTTCGAGGAGCTCACGCCTGAGGGCCCTCCGCAGGTCGCCGTCGCGCGGCGCATGCTCGAACATGGCCTCGCCACGCAGGATGCTGAACTCGTCGCGCGTGCGACCGAGGCACTCCGCGACAGCCCGACAGCCGAAGACCCTGAACTCCGAACGTGGATCGCACGCGGCGATGAGTTCCTTCACGGCAACCCTTTCGTCGTTGGCGCACTGCTGCCTCTGAGTGGACGCGGGCGAGAGGTCGGGCAGCAGCTCCTCCAGGGCATGCAACTCGCGGCCCTCCATGAAGGGGGCCCCGAGCTGGCCGTCGAGGACACGGGAGGGGAGCCCGGGACCACGAAGCGAGCGGTCGAAGCCCTCGTCGGGGACCAGCGCGTCGTGGCCGTACTTGGGCCGGTCGGAAGCCGCACCACGGAAGCTGCCGCGGAAGCTACGCAGCGCACGCAGGTCCCACTATTGACGTTTAGCGCCGCTGAGGCCGCAACACAGGCGGGCGAGAACGTCTTTCGTGCGCTCTACAGCCCGCGCGACGAACTACGAGCCTTGGTACGCCGCGCGCTCGCGCAGGGTGGAAGCCGCTTCGTAATCCTCTATCCCGATCACGGGTACGGGCGCACGCTGGAGCGCATCTTCGGCGAAGAGGTGACCGCTGCTGGCGCCAATTCGTGCGCAGGCGTGCCCTACCCCCCGGGCACGCGGTCGTTCGTCGAGTACGTCAAGGTGGCGCTCGAAGGGGGGTGCGACGTCGTGCTCCTCGCCGACACATCGACTCAGGTAGCCTCGATCGCGCCGACGTTCGCAGCGGAAGGTGCTTGGAGCGGCATCGACGGTCGCATCCCTGAGAACGCGACACGCAGCGTCCGCTTTCTTCTTCCAAGCCCGAGTTGGTCGCCTGCGCTGCTCGGTCGCGCCGGACGGTATTTGCAAGGGTCGCTCGTGGTGGTGCCCTTCTACGCGGAGTCGGAGGCTCCTACGAATACGTACTTCCACGAGGCATACCAGGAGCGCTACGGGCGCCCGCCGCAAACCTTCGCCGCGTACGGCTACGACACTTACCGCATGATTGCGACGACGTTGCGCCTTGGGTTTCAGACCCGTACGGCACTCTCAGACGCACTGCGCAGCGGAACCGCCGTGACCCCGGTCACGTCATTGGATCGGTTCTCGGAGGAACGCGTGCCGGCGACGACCCCGCCAGTCTACGAAATTCGAGGGGCGGTGCTCGAAATCCAAGCGCGCTAGGAAACGAGAAGCCAGATCGCGCATCCGACGGCGAGGATACCCGTTCCCACTGCCAGAGCGAGGGCGCCTCGCGGCATCGCGCGTGCCGGAAGGGGCGGCATGCTCGAGGAGCGCGGTCCTGCATCGGGCACCGGGTCCGGCACCGGTCGCTCCCTGGACACACGAACACCGCCGTCGGCTCGAGAGCTCGCGACCTCCGCAACGTCGCCGCCCACCCCCAGCGCATCGAGAACCGCCTCGGCGAAGGCGAGGGCACCGGGATGGCGGCCTGCCTTCTCTTTTCGAAGCGCGCGCTTGACCACGTCATCGAGCGACCAAGGGTAGTCTCGGTTGAGAGT
>JBATTM010000569.1:0-11788 GCA_049670545.1 Polyangiales bacterium | reverse complement strand
CATCGTTCAGGCCACCACGACCGAGTCCGCATTGAGCGCATCGGCCTTGGCGTGCTTCGCGGCGACCGACTCCGCGGAGCCCTTCGACTTGCTCGCCCGTCGCTACGAGATCAGCGGGCGTCTTTCCCCATTGCTCCGAAACGGGACGCGCCTTGGGGACATCTTGGTGATCCTCGCATTCGGGATCATCTTCTGCGTATTCCACCAGAACGCGGCAGCCGCGACCGACTATCCATCTTCGCTCTGGGCCTGGGTGACGGTCATCATCGGTGTCGCACTCGGCTTGCTCTTCTCGCTGTTCTTGGCGGGCGACGAGTCGGACAACTCTCGCTTCTTGGCGTTGGTTGGGATCATCGCGTTCGCGTCGGGCAGCGCCTATTTCCTCGAGCTTTCGCCGTTGGCAGTCAATTTGATCATGGGCCTGGTGCTGGTGAACACCGCGCGTGGTGGCCAGCTTCTACACTCGACCCTGGAGTCGACCGAACGCCCCATGACAATCGTCCTGCTGATCTTCGCGGGCGCCCTCTGGAAGCCCACTGCGTTGGTGCCGACGCTCGCCGCAGTCGCAGTGTTCGTGATCGTACGCACCGCATCGAAATGGCTCGCGAGTGCCATCGCGGGGTGGGGCACCACCTTGCGCAAGGATCTGTTCCGCGGCCTTCTCGCGCACGGGGACGTAACGCTCGCGATGGCCGTCTCATTTCGACTGGTCTACGAGGGTCCAGCCGTCAACGTGGCCTACTCGGTCGTCCTCTGTTCGATCATTCTCAACGACCTCGTCGCTCCACGGCTCTTGCGTCGGTTGCTCGTCGATGAGGGCGACCTTCAGCGCGAGCTCAAAGAGTCCGAGACTTCACTAGGAGCGGCATCGAGATGAATATCGTCGTCATTGGTTTGGGTGAAGTGGGGCGCCATCTTCTCAGCGTGCTCGACAAGGAAGGGCACGACATCGTCGCCGTCGACATCGACCCGAAATCGGTCCAGTACGCCGAGGAGCACTACGACGTCGCTTCGATCGTGGGCTACGGAGCCAGCGAGAAGCTCCTCAAGGTCGCCGGCGCAGCCCGCGCCGACCTCGTCGTCGCCGTGACGAATCATGATGAGATGAACCTCGTGGCCACCCTCAGCGCGAAGCAACTCGGTGCATCGCACGTCGTTGCGCGCGTTCAGGGAACCGCCTGGTCCGAGTGGACGGAGGGGCTTCGCTACGGGCTCCTGGGAGTCGATGTCGTGGTCAATCCTCGCGTTCTCGTCGCCCAAGAGCTCAGCCGAATCGCACGATCACACGGCGCTTCCGACGTCGTCGATCTGGCGCAGGATCGCGTCGAGCTGGTGCAGATTGATCTCGACGAGTCACGGGTGCTCAACAAGCCCCTGTCTTCCGTCGAGCTGCCAGCACACACGCTCGTGAGCGCGGTCGTACGCGACGGCGAGCTCTTCGTGCCCGGGGGCGCTGATGTGCTGGTCAAAGGCGACCGCGTGTATCTGATCGGTCGTCCCGAAGGCGTCCTCGCGGCCGAGCGCATGTTCAGCAAGGAGCGCGTGGCACGACGGGTCTGCATCGTCGGAGGTGGGGTCGTCGGAAAGGCGCTCGCGCGTGAGCTTCTTCAGCAAGAGGCCACGGTGATGATGATCGAAAGCGATCTCGAGACGGCCGAGCAGGTCAGCGCCGAATTCGAGGGAATCCGCATGGTGCACGGGGACGGCACGGATGGCGGGCTTCTGGAAGAAGAAGAAGTGGGAACGTACGACCTATTCGCCGCTGTGACACGCGCCGACGAGATCAATCTCATGGCCGCCCTCCTCGCACAACGCGCGGGTTGCAAGCGTACCGCAACGATCGTGCAGCGCGCGGACTACACGTCGATCTATCGACAGCTCGGGATCGATATCGTTCTCTCGCCACGCACCGTCGCGTCAGACCAGATTCTTCGGTTCTCGCGAGGTGGCGGCCTGCACAGTTTGACGGTCCTAGAAGACGGCCAAGCCGAGGTCGTCGAGCTGACCGCCAGCCCGAAGTGCCGCGCCGTGAACAAACCCCTTCACCGCATGAACCTTCCGCGAGGTTCGCTGCTCGCCGCCATCGTGCACGGCGAAGACGTGATCATCCCACGGGGCAAAGACGTGGTGCAGCCAGGTGATCGAGTCATCTTGATGACCACCAAAGAAGCGCGGCCGACGGTCGAGCGGCTCTTTCGACCGAGGGGCGCGTGAGCACACCCTCGAGAGACTTTCGGGGTGTGATTCGCCCCGTGGGTGCCGTCGTCCTCGGGCTCGGTGTGATGATCGCGTTGTGTGCGGTCGTAAGCGTGATCTGGGACAACGTCGCTCCCGACCTGACGCTCCCGCAGGGAGGCGTCACCGAGCTTGGAATTTCCGCCGCGATCGTGTGTGCGATTGGCGCATTCGCCCTCTTCTACGGACGAAAACACGTCTCGGAACGTATTTCGCGGCGCGAAGCATTGCTTGCCGTCTCATTGATCTGGATCGCCGCGGGCGCTTGCGGTGCGATCCCTTTCATCCTGGGTGGACACATGTCCGTGGTGGACTCGTTCTTCGAAGCAGTCAGTGGGCTGACGACGACGGGCGCCACCGTGATCGTCGACATCGAGACCAGGCTCCCGCGGCCGCTGCTGCTCTGGCGCTCATTGATCCAATGGCTCGGCGGGATGGGTATCGTCGTGTTGTTCGTGGCGGTCTTTCCAAATCTGGGTGCCGGCGGCAAACACCTATTTCGGGGGGAGGTCCCCGGAACGACCGCCGAAGGGCTCCGGCCCCGCATCGCCGAAACTTCGTTCGCGCTCTGGAAGCTCTATGCGGCACTGACGCTTCTCGAAGTCATCCTGCTGAGATTGCTCGGCCTCGACTTGTTCGACGCCCTCTGTCACGCCTTCACGACGATGTCGACGGGGGGCTTTTCGACACTCGACAGCTCTGTCGGAGGGTTTAACAACCCAGCAGTCGAGTACGTCATCGCGATCTTCATGCTCATCGGCAGCGTGAACTATGGGCTCTACTACGGGCTCATTCGCACGGGACACTGGAGAGGGTTGGTACGGAACATCGAGTTTCGCTACTACGTCGGAATCGTCATCGTCGCCGTCGTCGTCATGACTCTCCTCAACCTCGACGTGCACGACGACATTCTCACTTCCTTTCGCTACTCGTTCTTCATGGTCGCTACGACGATCTCGTCTACGGGATACGGGACCGACAACTACAGCCTCTACAGCTCGACGGCTCTGGCAATCGTGATCCTGCTCATGTTCGTGGGCGGCTGCTCTGGGTCCACGGCCGGAGGGATCAAGATCGAGCGTGCCGTTCTGATGGGCAAGCGAGCCATTGCACAGGTGCAGAAGAGCTTTCGACCGGCATCAGTACAGCTCGTCCGTATGGGCAAGGCGACAGTCAGCACACAGGTGCTGGCCGATGTGGCATCGTTTTTCTTGATCTACATGGGATGCATCGCCTTCGGCATCCTGTTCGTCACACTCGTCGAGGGGGTGCCGGTGCCCACCGCATTCGGCACCATGCTCACGTGCCTTTCGAACATGGGCCCGGCACCTTTCCATCAAGGCGCCGACAACTTCGCGGCCTATAGTGCCGGCAGCAAACTCTTCTTCGTCTTGGCCATGCTCCTCGGACGACTCGAGTTCTTCACGCTCTTCGCCCTGTTCTTGCCGGAGTTCTGGAGGCGCTGACGGTGGGAACGTACAGCATGCCACCGCCCGGAGAAGAGACGCACGCACGGCGTCAGATCACGGTGATCGTACTCCTGCTGTTCGGCATGGTCGCTCTCTACCGGTTCGATCAGTTCGCAGCGCACGCGTTCGACCCCACCGCCATGCTGGCACTCGGGTTCGTCGTCTTGGCGAGCTATACGATCGGTGGGCTCGTGGGGCAGTTTCGGCTGCCGCACATCACAGGGTATCTGATCGCGGGCCTCGTTTTCGGCCCGTCGCTCGCCCGCACCGTCGCCGGACTCTCGCTACCGCCCCCATTCGACAAAGGCATCCTCAACGACGAGGTCATCGGGCAACTCGAGCTGTTCGACACGCTCGCCGTCGCATTGATCGCACTGACCGCAGGTGGGGAACTCAAGCTCGAGACGCTCCGAAAAGGGCTGAAGGCGATCACCTCGATTCTCGCCGGCCAACTGGTTGCGGTGTTGGTGTTGGTGACTTCGCTGATCTGGTTGCTCTCGGGCGCCGTGCCGATGATCGCGCTGCCAGGGGTCGCAGGGCTCCCCATGGCCGCGGCCCTCGCGGTCGGTGCCATGGTCGCGTCGGTCTCGCTGGCCACATCACCTGCCGCGACGATCGCGGTGATCATGGAGTCGAGGGCGTCCGGCCCGATGACCCAGAACGTCCTGTCGGCGGTGGTCCTCAAAGACGTGGTCGTGGTCGTCGTGTTCGCCATCGCCCAGGTGATCGTCGCCCAACAGTTGGGCCTTGGCGTGATGGAGGGGGGGATCGTCGCTTATCTCTTCAAACACATCGTCATATCGATCGTATTCGGAGCGTTGGTGGTCGGCGGCCTGATGGCGCTGTACCTGAGGTACGTCAATCAAGAGCTCCTGATCTTCGTGGTTGGCGTCGTCTTTCTGGTTTCCTACATCTCGGGTGTACTCGAGTGGGACCCGGTCCTCGTCTTTCTCGCCGCTGGCTTCGGCGTAGCCAATTTCTCGAAGAACGGGCATCGACTCATCGAGACCGTCGAGCGGCTTTCGCTTCCCGTCTATGTCGTCTTCTTCACACTCGCAGGCGCGAAACTCCACCTCGAAGAGCTACGGCAAGTCGCGTTGTTCGCCATCGCCCTGGTCGGCGTTCGCGCATTCGCGCTCTACAGCGGCACGAAGGTCGGAGCGCGGCTCGGCAACGCAGACGAAGCCACGCAGCAGTTCGGGTGGATGGGCTTCGTCTCGCAGGCCGGTGTGTCGATCCTACTCGCTGCAATCGTGGGGAAGAATTTCGGAGAGCTCGGTCGGTCTCTCGAGACCCTGATCATCGGCGGCGTGGCCATCAACGAGCTGATCGGGCCGGTGATGTTCAAGATGGGCCTCGGTCTCTCGGGCGAAACCTCCACGGGTCGAAGTTCTCTCGCGCCAACACGCCACCTGTCGGTGCGCCCACCTTCGATCGTCGCTCCAGGTGAGGAGGGCGGGAGAAAGAAGCTCGAGCCGTGGCCGCAGCACATCGGTGACAAAGACTTGTGGGGGGCACCGCTAAGCACGCAGAGCGAGGAGCTCAACAGCCGAACCCAAGATCTCGCGGGGGATCTTCAGAGCATCGTGCGCGAGGTGTCGACCGGCCCTCTGCGCGAGTTCCAGACCGACGCGGGGCAGTATCTTCGTGACTTGCGCCGCGAGTTCTTGCGCCACCATCGACGCCTCACGGTTCAAGCACGTGCCGAAGATGATGTGGGCCGCGAGGAGCTGGTGACGATGCTCCGCTCCGCGCAGTCGGAGCTGGCGGCGCACTGGCGCGGGATCGTCCTGGGGCGATCCGTCACCCTGTCCAAACAGACGTGGTCGCCGGAGTCGATGATCCAGGACGTCGATTCGGTAGTCGACGGCCTTCCCGAGGTCGTGACCGCGCCCTTCGAGCCCGAGTCTTTCGAATCGAAGAACGATGACACGGTAGGAAGGCGCATCCGTCGCCAGGCGCTGCGTATCAGGCGCGGGTGGCGCAAGGCGTTCGGACAGTCGCCCCCGAAACGAGACGTCCGCTTGCGCGTTCTCAGTCGGTATCACTTGTCCTACGCCGCCCCTGAGCGCCTCGAAGCGTTGGCGGCGCTGTTCGTGGAGGCGGATCGTCACCTGTCTGCGCGAACGCGGAGCCTCTTCGACGGCGTCACCGAAGGATACGACGATATCGTCGACATCGCCTCGGATGACGACGTGGATATCGAGAAGCAGCTGGTGAACCTGCGTCACGACGTCGAAGAAGAGCTTGCGTTGGCGCTCGATGAAGTCGTGCGGATTACCAGTGATGGCACGCACCGCGCGGCGAGCGCGCTCGCGGGTGGCTTCGTGAAGATCAAAGACGACCTGCCGACGTTCGGCACGCTCGATCTCCCGATCGGCGACCGTCGAACGAGTCGCCGATTCGCCAACCGCATGCGGGCGATGGAGACGCTCACAAAGGACGTGTCGAACCTGCGTAAGGCGAGTTCGGCCGAGTACTCCTCGCTCGCCATGGAACTCGAGCTTCTCGGCTTCGAAGCCCGGATCAAGGACAACGTGGCTGAGTACGTCGCACGTTTGACCAACACGTTGAAGCGCCGTGCGGTCGCGCAGGCGGAGCGTGTCAGCGAGACCCTGCAGGGGACCCTCGAGGAGCTGAATACCGAGCTCGAGCGCGACTATTCAGGGGAAGAACTCTCCGCTGCTCTCAAACTGGCGACGGAAGCGACGAGCAAGGCCACTGGTGAGGCCGCCCGCGTCACCGCCGAATTGCAACAGGACCTGAGTGACGACTCGCTCATCGCGCCGCTGCTGGACACCCTGGTGGATGCATGCCGGGGCCTCACCCCGAGGTATCGGGTCATCGTCGGCCAACGCGAAACCGGCGAATGGCGTTTGCCGAGTGCGCTGCCAGAGGTCGAAGTTCCGTTCCGTGAAGTCGTGCTGACGTACATCGACAGCCAAGTCGCTCCGAAGCTTCTGGCCAGCAGACGCGCACTCTCGGAAAAAGTGCAGCCACTCGCGAGCCTACTCCAGGAGCTCGAACGAGTCGTTGCGTTCAACGTGGAACTGGCCACGGCCGAGCTCGAGGTCGTGCACGACGAGGCGATCCCAGAGGAGATGTACACGTTGCTTCGCGACATGGTCTACGGACAGCTGGAGCGCAGTTACAACTCACTCGAAGAGATCCGGTCCGACGCACAAGGTTGGTCCGAGACCGTCGAAACAGAGATGCGTGAAGCGTCGCTCGGCACGCTCGAAACCCTGCGCACCGAGCTCGCCGAGGGCACGTTCAGCAAGTCGCGCCTCGAGGCGATGCGCCGCGCGGCAAGTGGCATGCGCATGGTCGAACAATCGGAGCGGCTCCCGCGCGTCGAAAGACTGAAGTCGCAGCTCCGTGGAGGGCTCCGCGCGCTATTCGGTGAGGATCGTCTCGAGCGGTGGAGCGAGAAGCTGGGGCTCACCGGTCCGACACCCGCCGAAGAGCTCTCGGCGGGTGTGTTCGCCGCACCCGAGGTGGGCGTCGATTTGCCGCTCGTATACCGGCGTCTATTTGCCGCGGATACGATGGAGGCCGGCGATGTGTTGACCGGCCGCGACGATGAAATCCGGCGCGCCGAGTCAGTGCTGTCCAGCGAGACCAAGGGGCGACTCCGGTCGGTCGCCTTGGTTGGCGTCGACGGCGTCGGCAAGGCGGCCGTGTCGAGCGCGATCGTCAGAAGCCGCCGTTGGAAGAACGTGAAGCGCGTGACTTTCACGTCGCCGGTCACGGTGGAAGACGTCGACGCGATCTTCCAGGACAACCCGGAGGGCCAGTTGGTCGTGGTCGACGGCCTTCATTGGATGCTCTCCATGGCGCCAGGGGGCTTCGATCCCCTGCGGCGGTTCGTCTCGGGCATCATCGAAGAGGGAGGCCGCCGACGGTGGCTCGCGCATGGTGCCGTCTTGTTCTGGAACTTCGCCTCGACCGTCGCCCCGCTTCGCGATGCATTCCCCGAGGTGATCAAACTCGATCCACTCAACGAACAGGAACTGCAAGCCGCTGTGATGGCGCGTCATCGCCTGAGTGGCTACGAGCACTCATTTGACCGAAGCGACGGCTCTCCCATCGAAGGGGTCTTCGCGAGAAGCGCAAGCCGCATTCGACGACCCTACGATCAATACTTCCACGAACTCCACGAAGCGACGGGCGGGCTCGTCCGGGATGCGTTGCGACTATGGCTCGCGTCGATCCGAGGGATCCACGACGAGGTCGTGCACGTGGGTCCAATCCCTGCATCACCCTATCTTCGCGTGCAGCGCCTACCAGACGACGTGCTGGTGAATCTCTATCAAGTCGCGCGCGAAGGATGGATGGACGACGCGGGCCAGGCCCGCCTCTTCAGGCTCGACCGCAACACGGCCCAAGCACAGCTCAGTCGCTTGGCGCACCTCGGCCTGCTCGAAGAGCGCGATGGGTCCTTCGTGATCTCAGTCCACTTGCGAGGCGCCCTCGGCCGCGTGTTTGCCGAGAGAGGGTGGGTTCTGTGATTCCCTTCAAACGATGGGCCCTCATGTTGGTGTGCTTGTCGTGGATGGCGTTCACCACGACGAGCTCGGCGCAAGAGGGGGGGGTGACCCCGGAGGCCGACTCCACCGATAGGCCGGCCCCACGAGTGCAGAAGCGCTTGATCAGGCTCAGCCCAGAACCTGATGAGCCCACGACACCCGTCGTGTCGCCTTCCGTGATCAGTGAGACGCCCGCGGATGCGACCGAGGGAGCCCCGACTGAGACCGAATCGCCATCGACATCCGAGCGCCGACCTCTCCTCATTCTGTTCCTTACACTGCTCGGCATCGCCGTGGCGTTGTTCTTCGTCGACCGGGTTCGCACGTGGGTCTCCGCAAACGTGCCTCTTCGGCGGGCGATGCGGGCGGTCGCAGTCCTGCTTCGACTGGGCGGCCTCGGGGTGATCGTCGCCATCGTGCTTCAACTCTTACCTGCGGGCCAAGACTGGATCCTGTGGGGGTTGGCGATCCTGGTGATCGTGACGGGGTGGTCGGTCCGCGACTTGTTTGCAGACATCGTCGCGGGTGCCGTTCTTGCGGGCGAGCGGCGGGTCCGCAAAGGCATGTGGGTCTCAGGCGACGGATTCCAGGGCACGGTTGAGGGTCGCTCGCTACGCGCAACATGGCTTCGCGACGGACAGGGCCATCGCCTCACCGTACCGAACCGAGCGATGGTCGCGGCTCCGATGGTCTACGACTCTGGGGCGGAGGCGGAACACGAAGTCAGCGTGAGGCTCGAGGGCTACACCGATGCATCGAGCGTGCGGTTGGCGCTCAACGACGCGATTCTCAGCTCCCCTTGGGTTCTGGCAGGCGCCACGCCCGTGGTACTTCGTGATCCCGCCGACCCTGTCGTCTGGCGCGTGCGAAGCAAGCTTCTCGAGCCGCGGTTCTCCGTTCACTTCGAAGGCGAGCTTCTCGAGCGTGTCGAAGACTTGCTGCGCTATTCTCGCCCCGAGGAACAACACGACACCGCGGTCGACGAGCAAACCGACGAGCAAACCGACGAAGAGGTCAGCTGACCCAATCCTTGAGTTCGCCCGTGATGACGCGAGGTGCTCGCTTGAGCTCGTCGATGCTCCGAGCCCCACAGAGAAGCATGATCGAGCGCAATTCGCGCTCGATCCCAAGCAAGAACGTGCGGGCGCGGTCTTCGCCGCCCTCGATGAAGGCTTGATAGACCGTCCGCGCGATTCCCGCGCAATCGGCGCCGAGCGCGATCGCTCTGGCGACGTCACTCCCCGAGCGAATCCCACCGGTCGCTATCGTCGTCATCCCCGCGCTGACGCAGTAGTGCACGGAAGCCGCGGTCGGGATACCCCAGTCCCAAAGTGCTTCCCCCACGACTCTGGCATGCCCCTCGGCTCGTAAGGTTTCTACGCCGACCCACGACGTCCCCCCTGCACCCGAGGTGTCGACGTGTCGGACGCCGACTTGCAAGAGCTGCTCGGCGGTCTGCCGACTCACGCCGTTGCCTGTCTCTTTGGCGATCACGGGAATGTCGAGCTCTTCCTGGAGGCGTCGAAAAGTCTCAATCCCACCTCGAAAATCTCGGTCGCCCTCGGGCTGCACCAACTCCATAGCCGGATTCATGTGGACACAAAGCGCGTCCGCGCCCACTTCGGAGGCCATCGCCGCTATCGCGTCGGTGGACATGTCGCGGGCTTGCACGACCCCGACATTCCCGAAAAGCAGGACGTGCGGCGCTTGCTCCCGGACGCGATAGGTCCACGCAGTTTCGGGTCGTTTCTGCATGGCGCGCTGACTTCCGAGGCCAAACGCATACCCACGCTCATCCGCGATCGACGCAAGCGCTTGGTTGATTTCCGCGGCGCGTTCGTGGCCACCGGTCATCGCGGCGATGACCAGGGGGGCACGAAGCTTCTTGCCCAGGACCCGCACGCTCGTATCGACGTGTTCGAAATCTGCCTCGGGCAACGACTGGTGCACGAGCCGGACGCACTCGAGCAACGTGGTGCGCTCTCGGAACGCAACATCGTCTGTTGCGCACAGATCGAGGTGATCGGCTTTTCGCTGCTTGATGTCGGAGCTCATCGCCTTGCTTGCTCGCTAGGGTCGCGCCGTGTACGTAGCTCGGAAATAGGGATAGGACGACCGTGGTGCAAGGGTAAATGGAACTCGAAACGTGGATGGCCGGCATTCGGCGCGATGTCGACGAAGTGCTGACTCGTTTTTTCGAGCACAAGTGCGTGGAAGCAAAGAATCTTTCGCCTCACGCAGAAGAGCTCGTCGTGGAGGTACAAGACCTCACCATGAGGGGCGGAAAGAGGCTGCGCCCGGTCGTGACCGCGGCCGCGTACCGCGCCGTCACGGGAAGCATCGACGCGACTCCGACACTCGAAGCGGGAGCATCGCTCGAGCTCCTACAAAGCTACCTATTGATTCACGACGACTGGATGGATGAAGACGACGAGCGACGCGGTGGTCCCGCAGTCCATTTTGCGTTCGCGCAGAGGCACGGGGATGCCCATCTCGGGGCAAGTCTCGGCGTGCTCGCTGGCGACCTCGCCTCGACGTTCAGCTGGGAGCTCTTTCTGATGTCCCCCATCCGTGAAGCACGGCGAACCGATGCTCTTCGGTTGTTCATCGAGATTCACAAGGAAGTGTTTGCGGGGCAGCAACTCGATCTCGTCGCCGATCGAGATGTAGAGCTCATGCATAGACTGAAGACGGGCAGTTACACCACGCGCGGGCCAGCCGAACTCGGTGGCGTCCTCGGGGGCGCATCCGATGGCGCCATGCGATCTTTGCGGCAGTGGTCACTTCCTCTAGGCGTCGCCTTTCAGCTACGGGACGACCTCCTCGGAACCTTCAGCGGCGTGCACCAAACAGGGAAGCCAGGCGACGACCTCCGTCACGGCAAACACAACGCAGTCATGGCGGCGTTTCGCGCCAACTCCCCGGACAAGCCGGATCTCGCGAGCATCGAACGCGTCTGGGGTCGGAGAGAAGCGACGGACCTGGAGGTCGAGCGCGCGCGCGAGGTGTTGGGCGACGCAAGAACTCGCGTGGAGGCCCGCTTGAACGAATTGGTCGCAGAGTCGGAGCACGCGCTCGCCGCAAGCGAGTTCAGCAACGACGCCACGCACCTGCTCGGTGAGGTCACCCGACTCCTTACCGATCGAGGCACGTGATGGGGTTCGGCCGCGGGAAGGTGATCCTCCTCGGAGAGCACGCGGTCGTACACGGATATCCGGCGATCGCAGCCGGCATCGAACGCGGTGTGACGGCAAGAGCAACCGTGGGTGCGACCGATCGACTGAGCCTCTCGCCTTGGAACCTCGACGTGCGACCGGACCCGAAGGGCGAGCCGCTGGCGCGCGCATTCTCGGTCGTACTCGACGAGTACGGCGAACGCCCCGCAATCGGAGTCGACGCACGAGTCGACATCCTCGCAGGCGCGGGGCTCGGTTGCTCGGCGGCGATCGGCGTGGCCGTCATCGATGCAATCGACGAGGCCCTGGGCAGCCCACGAGAACGGGTGGCTCTCGCGCGTGCGGCGCACGCGTGGGAAAAAGTGTTCCACGGCAATCC
>JBATTM010000568.1:0-2004 GCA_049670545.1 Polyangiales bacterium | reverse complement strand
CTCGCTGGTCCCGTCACCACACGACTGGAGCCCCATGCAGGCAAGGCATTCACCTTCGCCTCCGTCGTTGTCGCTGTCGTCGCAGCTCTCGCCGGGGTCTTGAACTCCGTCGCCGCAATCGTCAGGGGTAGTGCAGTCTGAAGCGTCCCAGGCCTGGCACGCCGCGTCGCAGGGTGCCGAGCCCCCGATGAAGCCGCTGCTCAAATCGGTACAGAGTGCGGAGTCACCGCTCTCGCAGAACTCAGTGCCGTTCTGTTCGCCGTCACCGCAGCTCTGAGTCGCCGAGCAGTCGCTGAGGCAGAAGCCCTCACCACTGCCGTTGTCGACCCCGTTGTCACAGTTTTCGGTTCCGTTGGTCGTGCCGTCGCCACAGGTTTGTGTGCCCGAGCAGTCGCTCAGACACGCGTCGTTGCCAGTACCGTTCAGCACGCCATCGTCGCAGGCCTCGGTGCCAGTCTGCGCTCCGTCGCCGCAGGTTTGTGTGCCCGAGCAATCGTCCAAGCATTGGCCCTCGCCGGTTCCGTTGAGAATACCGTCGTCGCAGTCTTCGGTTCCTTCCGGATTCCCATCTCCGCAGGACTGAACGCCCATGCACGCGAGGCAGCCTCCCTCGCCACCCATGTTCATTCCGTCGTCGCAGGTCTCGCCCGGGTCGACGACGCCGTTGCCGCAGTCGTTCGACATGGTGCACGAACTCTCATCCCATGCGGCGCATGTCGCGGCGCACGCCGCGGTGCCTCCAACGAATCCAAGGGTGGTGCAATCGACCATGTCGGTCGCCTCGCAGAACTCGGTACCGTTCTGCGTGCCGTCGCCGCAGATTTGCGTTCCCGAACAGTCGGCGAGGCAGAAGCCTTCACCAGTTCCGTTGTCAGAGCCGTCGTCGCAGGCCTCGGTGCCGTTTGTGACCGCGTCCCCGCACGCGATGTCGACGGTGCAGACCCCGGTCACGCAAAGGCCCGATCCTTCGTCGGTCTGGCAGTCGGTTCCGTCGGGCTGCTTTGGTTGGTTGGCCACACTGCACACTTCGCCTCCTGCAAGCGTCCAGTCAGGGGCCCGGCATTCGTCGATCTGGAAATCGTGACAGATTCTACAGTCGACGGCGCTCGTGTTGCCATCGTCATCAAACTCTATACACCTGGCACTGCAGTCGCTGATCCCTGCGATGGCCACCACCACCGAAACACTCAGCAAGATTTGCAATGCTCTGGTCCATCGTTCGCGTCTCATACTCCACCTCCCAAACTCTTCGGTGCAGTGTCGTTCGTACGCCTCTTCTTCGGTTCACGTCTATACGCAATTGTACAGTGTCGTTCGTGCGCCTCTTCTTTGGTTGAGATCGTGAGATCGCACCCTGGTTGACGACTTCCGTGAGATCGCACCCTGGTTGACGACTTCGATGGGATCGACGGTGAGATCGGACGGTGAGATCGCACCCTGGTTGACGACTTCGATGAATGGAGGGCGGCCGCTTCGGTGACAGCACGCGCGTCGTGCGCTAACAATTACGTATGCGACGAGTGAGATCGGAGTGTCGATGGGATCAACGGTGAGATCGAACCCTGGTTGACGACTTCGATGAATGGAGGGCGGGAAAACGCTGTGAGTCCGGTGCGCGTCGGCCGCTGGCGGGCGCCCCGAATCCGCCGACTCGGCTGTCCTAAGTGCCCGATGTTCCGCACCTGGAAGTCGGCGCGATTGTCGCATGGGCTCTGCCCGAATGACCCGACCTCGCATCGTCTACGAAGGAAAGGTGGTAGCGCTCACGCGGCGCACGACACGCCGTCACTACCTCTTCAATCCCGACGAGAGCCGGACGCTCGAGCGAATGTATTGGTATTGTCTCGGGCTCGCGGCCCAAGAGCACGGGGTGGTCGTGCATGCCGCCACGTTGATGTCCACCCATAGCCTTGAAGTGGTGACCGATGTCCGGGGAGAGCTCCCGCACTTCAATCGACGGTTCCATCGGTTGATGGCGCTATGCACCAAGGCCTACCGAGGATG
>JBATTM010000567.1:0-5258 GCA_049670545.1 Polyangiales bacterium | reverse complement strand
TGGTTGTCATCGAAGCGAGGAGGTCGGGGACCGATTTGGGGTCGACCGTTTCGGTTTGGGCGGTCCAGACGAGATCCTTCGTGGCGACTGAGTACAAGTACGTCTCCAACACGAACGTCTTGCTGGTATCGAAGTAACCGGGTTGGTGTACCTCGGTGAACGTACTCGCATAGAACGTGTGGAATCCGCCGAAGCCCATGGCCCAACCCCCGCCCGGAACGAAGGCGATGGTCTTCCTGGGCTTGTTGATTCGCCTCCCCCGGGTGTAGTTGGTCGTCTGCCGACTGCACCTTCGAGGATCGCCAGCTCAAAGACGCTCTAGCAAACACCGGGGTGTTCACGATCGACCCGCCGGCATGACGGGGCGTTCCGTCGTACTAGCGGAGGCGATCGTCGACACGATAGGCGGTACGCCCCTCTTCTCTGCAATCCTCATTGCGCCTCCTCACGACAAGCACGCATGTTTGCGTTGCGACTCTCGACCTGTTCGATGAGTGAGGTCGACGGAAGAATCCTAGCGAATCGGGGTGACTTGCAAGCGATCAGGGGACTTCGGGTCAGGCCCCACGACGAAGATCGGGAGCTCGCCAGCCAACTCTCGCGCCTGCTGGAGAGTGACGCCAGCCTGAGGCGGGGATCCCGGACGAGACAGAAAGACCCATTGGGCCGGTGGCCGGCGGGGAAGAGAGATCGGCGCGTGGAACACGAACCCTCGTTCTGGCCCCAGGGACACGCCGCCGTGCAGGAGGAAAACCGGACCGTGACGTTCAGTGAGGTCGCGGGCGGTCTCGAGCGGCTGGGCGACCTGCTGGCCAGCTTGGATCATGCGCGGAATAGAAGCCGGAACGAACGTCAGCCAGCCGAACAGGGACAGCCATATCGGCAGACTCATGAAACTTCGCCACTGCGCGGCGCCCAGCCCCAGCAACATGATTATCGGAATGACCCGCACGACGGAGTAGGTGACCCCCAGGGTCGAAGCTTCGCCGAAAGGGGCAGGGAGATAGCAGGCGATGTGGAACAACCACCACCCAGCGAGACATGCCGCTGCGGTACGCATCCGGGGGGCGCCCTTCCACACGAGAAGTAGGGCCACCGTCGCTGCGAGCGGAATCCCCAACGGCTGACCGTTTGCCCAGTGGGACAGGCGCAACTGCACGGCGGTCGCGAGTGTCATCGCGGCCGACCAAGAATGCGGGCCGTACATCGTCTCCCCAAACCCGTAGACCGACACGCCGCGAGTCAGAAGGTGGTAGGGCATGAGAGCGAAGCTCCCTGTCGTGGAGTGGTTGTACCACAACAGAAGGACGAGGAACGGTGCCCCGCCCGTCGCCAGGCCAGCCGCGAGCCGCGCATACGAGGACGATCTCTTAGGCCGGAAGAGCATCGCGAGTATCGCGAGTTGCGCAACGACAGCCAGGCTTCCGTCCAATGGCCGTGCATTGACCATCAGCCCCGCGACTGAGCCCATGGCGATGCCTAGCGGATAGGGCCTCGAGTACGATCGCGTGGTCGTCAGTGACCCGTCGAGGCAGCGCGCCCACCGGGCAAGAAGACCGATCTGGCACACGCTGGCGAAAGTGGTCAGCAGAGAAGTGTGCAGGGTCGACGCCATCGTGAGCAGAGCGGGAGAGGTCGCGAGCAGAAGGGCGACGAGTCGGGTTGCAAGTCGCCCGCTTGCTCCCCCCCGAGACGAGATTCCCGGCGCGCGCACCCACGAGAGCAGCTCGTTGAAAGCCAGAATCCCACAGATGACGATGGCGGGAGCCAGAAGCACCCAGCAGAGCTCGGGGAATCCGAGCAGTTCACCGGGTGCCGTCCAAGCACCGGCCAGGAACGGATAGCAACCGGTCCACAGCTCTTCGCCGGTGGCCGACTCGGCGCCTACGATGAATATGTTGTCGACCGCCGCAAGGGGGACCGGTGGGGGAGCCGCTACCCGACCTTCCAAGAGCAGACTTGCTTGGAGGCGGTAGGCCTCTGAATCATCGGTGACGCGGGTCCAGCCGCGGATCGATCCGAAGATCGCCGTCATGGCGGCTGCAAGGGTTGCCCAGATGGCACTCTCTCGTGTGGAGAGATGAGCTTCGTGTTTCTCGCCGTGCTTGCTTCCGCCGCGCCCTCGGCTCCCCCGGCGCCATTGGTTTGCCAGGTAGATAAAGAGTGGAGCGCTGGCGGCCGAAAACAGTACGAAGAGCGAGAGCTCCTGGGGAGACAGTCCCCAGCGATCGAAGGGTGCCGCGATCGTCACCAGTCGCTGATAGAGCCCCAGGCGGCGGGCGCCGATGTGGAAGGCGAGGGAGCCGGTCAGGGCAAACACCGCAGCCGTCCAAAACTCGCGAGATCGAAAAACGTTTGTCGTCGGCTTGGGCATCTTAGGGGAGCTTGGTCTGGTCGGGAGACCAGGTGGGGATTGTGGGCGTGAACAGTTCTGGAAGGGACGGTAAATCCACGACCAAGAGCACCAAGCACAACCCGAAGGTAGCAGCAGCGAAGACTGCGAAACGCCAGTCACGATAGAGGCTTTCGGGGGAAGCCGCAGCGCTGTCGGGGCGCAGCCCGATATCGAGGTAGTACGCGTAAAACACGGCGACGAGGGGAACGGCCAAGATGAGCTCGAAACGGTAGCGCGTGATGAACACGCCTGCGAACATTGCTGACGCGGCGGCGTACGCCATCACGCTGACCAGGAGACGTTCAGAAGTGTAGAACGCGAACGATCGGCGGTAGCGGGACGCGCGAACCGGGTCTTTGATCTGGCGATACTCAGCGAGTCGCTTCACCGCCATGAAGAAGGCGCCGAGCATCCAGTAGCTGAGCACGAGCGACAGCGGTGGAAGCATGGCGCTGCCCGTCGCGGCCCATCCCGCCCACAATCTGAGAGGATTGTTGACCGACTCTGAGAGTACGTCGACATAGGGCTGTTCTTTCGAGCGTAAGGGAGGGACGTTGTAGACCACGCCCATGCCCCAAAGCGCTGCAAGAGCCCCTATCGCCGAGGGTGAGCCCAACCAAGCGCACAAGCAGCCAAGTCCGCCCAAGACCAGCCACAGCGCGATCGCTGGTCCGGGCTGGACCAATCCGCTTGCTGCGGGCCGGGTGCGCTTCTCGGGGTGCTCCCGGTCCGTGGGGGCGTCGAGGAGCTCGTTGATCACGTAGTTGCTCGACGAGACCAAACAAAGGCCAGCGACAACCAAAGCTAAAGGGACGAGTGACTCCTTCCAGCTGGTCGCACCATCGACAGTCAGAGCGATGACGAAGCCAGGCAGCGCGAAAGCGTTCTTGAACCAATGGTCTGGCCTGGCAATCGAGACATAGGCGCGCCAGACGTCGGGCCGAGGCTGGGCGTCACCCACGCGATTGCCCTTCTCCCTTTCTCACCCTCCACACCCATGAGTCGAAGGTATTGAGCGGAAGCGTGACCGATTCTGCAACGGATCCACGCAGCAAGCGATCTACCAGGTCGCTGACACGTCGTCCTGCCAAGAGCCCCGCTGCTCGACTTGCGAGGTAGGGCAGGGAGAACCACCAGGTCTGTCTGCTGCGACTTTCCGGACGCAGGCCTGCTTCGGCCAAAGCGAGGTGCATTGCAGACGTCGGCAAGAAACACACATGGGCTGCGCGGTAGTGCCACCATCGACGACCAAGCGTCGACGCGACGAGCGACTCGACGTCCGGGGAGGTGACGATCATCAACCCATCGGGCTGCAGGCACCGAGCCATCGATCGCAGGAGGCTCACTGGATCTGTGACGTGTTCAATGACATCCACGCAGGTGACGATGTCGAAGTCTCCAGCGGGTGCTTCAACGTGGGGCAAGGTGCCCTGGAAGACGGGAAGGTCATGGGCGCGAGCGTCACGCGTCAGGGCTTCGCTGGGCTCGACCCCGATAGCATCGACCCCGCGTCGTCGTGCAGCTTCCACAAGGAAGCCGGCCCCTGCCCCAACGTCGAGTAGGCGAAACTTGCGTCCGTTCGCGGCGGCGACGTGGTCGAGAAATCCCTTCAGCAGGACGTCCATCTGCTTCATCCGGTAGCGGCGTCCTCCCGCATACTCCGGGTCGTCCAGCGCCGCGTAGAGATCCTCGAGGGGCACCTCTGGCAACGAACCAGATTGGATGAACCCGCAATCAGAGCACTGGAGCATGGCGGGGGCGTGCCCGTAGCGGTCGTCGGTGATCCGCAAGTCTTCAGCCGTCAGCGGTGCGTCTCCTTCCATACCTCTTGGACCCGCGGTCCAAGCAGACATCCGGGGGCCGTGACACACCCAGCAGGTGCTTTCACGTGGTGCTTCCTTTATGGGCGGCGACATGGAGGGGTGGGCAATGAGCGCGCTGTTCAAGGACCGGTCCTTTGAAGCTACTACGTTCGATGAGGTCCGCCAAGCCGTCGCCGGCCGCTCACCCTCACGACCAAGGCGCTTCGCGGGTGGCCTCGCGAGGTATTCGACAAGCGGAGCACGGGGCAGCACGACCGCGTTACCCCCGAGGCCACCACGTCAATGGGGCTCTGGGTGCGCCGCAAGAGAGACGTCCGCATGCTCTTCTTCGGGTCATGACTACCCCCGAACGCCTCCGGCCGGTTCTAGGACTCTCTGAAGTACCTGCAATAGAGCGCTTCCCCGTCGCTAGATGTTATGTCGCGTCGAGAACCGCGCGGAAAGCGGCTTTGTTTTTCCTATCTGCCCGGTGCGGTTCGCCGCGCCGAAGGCGTCGATGCAACGCGCTTACGCAGCCTTCGACGCGCCGCGCGAAACGGCGAGTTCGGAGATCTTGAGTCCCCGATTTCTACGCCGATTCTCGAGCCAGGTGGCCCCAAGCACTATCTGCTTGCTCGTGACGTCGGGTCATTCGAGTCTCCTGAGGGGACCCCCATGAAGGACCCACTCAGCCTCTAGCGGACGGGAAAACAGAACCGAGAGCTAGGACAGCGGGGTTGCCAAGCACATGACGACGATCGCGCTTGCTCCGCGACGCATCGGACAGACGCTGGCGACGTCGCCAGTGAAAGTCGCAGGCATCGCACGTCGAGAGATCAAGAGTTCGTCGCCACTTCAGAGCGCCCTCTCTTTTTGTCTCCCGTTCCTGTGCCCGCTATATGGAGCGACTCACGCGCATTCCGCGAAATAGAAGAGAAAGACGTCGGCGCGATCGCAGGTTGAGATGTTCCCCGCTACACGAATCATGTTCGCGTATTCCGAATCTGGCATGACGGAACTCCGGGTGTGATCGATTTCTGGGGACGTCTCGAGTTCAAACC
>JBATTM010000566.1:0-2733 GCA_049670545.1 Polyangiales bacterium | reverse complement strand
GCCAAGCCCTTCGAGCGTCAGGTCCTTGTACCAAAGGCCCAAGTCGTCATCGAAGCCATCGTATACGAAGTCCATGTTGGACATCCCGGTGTCGCTCGCCGGACTCAGGATTGTGGCTTCCGGAGGCGTGTTCTCGACGCCGCCTGTCCCGCCGCCGCCATCTGCACCACCTGGGATGGCGAACCCGCCTTGGCCCATCGAGCCGCCCGCACCAGCCGTGCCACCCGAGCCAGCCATCCCGCCCGTGTCGTCGCCACACCCGGCGGTCGCGACCACCAACCCGAGCACGACAGTCCAGGCCAATCTCTTGCTATCCATGACACTCCTCCAACTACGCCGGCCACGGCCGCCTCTTCTAGTCAGAATATCAGGTGGCCAGATTGACAGCCAGTTAGACAGCGCGCGGGCGACGCGCGAAACCCGACGACGCGCGTTCATACAAGGCCTTCCAGATGAAGCTGATCCCCAGAAACACCGCCTTTGAGCTGCGGCTCACCCAGGGCGCCCACTTCGAATCGGGCACGAAGAAGCGATAGATGTCGAGGCCGGTTGGGATCATCACGATGAGGGCGACCCAGTTGGGATTGATCTGTGCCGCGGACGACATGCCTTCGATGTCGCCGATCGGAGGCTTCACCTGAAACCAGGTGGATAAACTGTAGCCAATCGAAAGCGACAGATTGAAGAAGAGCATCCCCTTCTGGAACGGGGAACGATTGTGCATCACGCCAGGATTGAGCGAGAGCACGACCTCGTTGACAACGTGCTGCACGTTGAAACCCGCTGAGGTGATCATGTAGGCCCCGGACCTGCCCCCTTTGAACGGCTCACCGTTCCGGAAGCAGCCTTCGTCGTTGCAGCTCACCCTAGAGGAGATGCGAAAAAACGGGATGAACCCCGCCCACCTCACGCCCTCAAAGTTGGGCACGCTCCCGTACGCGAGGTTCATGAGGACGTGCCCCAACTCGTGGGTGAGGAACCCGACCAGCAGACCCGCCGAACCGAGACCGATGGCCTTCCAGCGCCCCGGGCGGTCGTTGCTCGCCCACGGACGGCGATAGTAGGGCTTCTCGGCGTTCTTCTCTTTGATCTTCTTGCGATGTTCCGGGACGGGCTCAGGCGGGGGCACATATCGAATCGACATCGCATCGCTGGGCGCGACGAGCGGTTCCTGCGCATCGACGCCCGGCGTGATACCCGCGATCGCGAGCACTACGACCAAGCACGAAACGAGGACGTGGTGTAGCTGTTCAGGCGGGAAACCCGACCTCTGGTGGTGTCGACGAAGCATCATGCGTACGGTTGCCCGGCGTGACCCGTACTGCTGGCCTGGCTCACTTTCGCGAGCGAAGAGTGCAGATAAACGCATCGGGAAGCAACCGCGAACCCCGCCAGGCGCTCGACTCGGATGGAAACCCTGCGCTGCCCCGGCACGCGTCGAGGGCGTCGCACGAGGCCAAACGGGGACGCCGTCCTGGACGACGGCGCACTACGGAGCGAGGACGAAGGCGACCGCGGAAGCGTCTCCCACGAGACGAAGAGTCAATCTTTCCCCAGATGCAGCAAAAGTGAAGGTGGACATGTCGTCGGTCGTTCCTCCTGAGTAGCTGGCGACGCACGCTTCGCCAATCATCGCACGGGAACGCACAAACGATCGCCATCGACCCAGGCGCAGCCGAACCCTGCTGCGACATCGCAGTCCAAGTCGAACTCGCATCGTTCTACACACAACTGAGATACGATCGGACCCCCGAAGATGGTGTGATCGACGCACGCGCCTGGCAGGCCGTTGAACTCGGAAACCGGGCAATCGAGATCGTCGTAGCAACCGTGTGTGCAGATGGCGTTGACGTACTCGCTGTAGCGGTCAACAGGAACCGCCAACTCTTCACAGTACCCAATCGCGCAGTCCAAGTCGTCGTAGCAAACTTCGTACATGATCGCGTTGGGCTCTAGGGGCTCGATGTAGACGTCGTCGTACTCTCCAACGAGAATGCAACCGGCAACCGGCGCAGTGGTGGCGACGAACACCATACTCAGCAAGGCTCTAGTCATCCAAGACATGAAGGCTCCTCTCATCCTCCAATAGACGTCGGCCCGCCCAGCGGATTCAATGACACGTCGCGGCGGGCACGGAACGCGATACCCAACGAAAACGGTATGCTCGAGATCGAGCTCGTCGGGACACCCAATCGAAACCGTGTCTTACTTGATTTGCCTGTACGGGCGTTATATGTAATAGAAACCGGGTGGCCCCGCTCACCCCAAGGCAACTCCTGCTCGGATTGCTCCGCGTCGCACCGACTCCACTCCCAGTCCGGGATCTGGTGGCCGTCGGGCAACTCTTTGGCTTTGAGCAAAACGCGATCCGCGTCGCGCTCGCGCGGTTGGTGCACCGAGGGCTGATCGGGAACGACAACGGAGTCTATGGGCCGACGGCGAGCGCGAGGCACGTCGGCCGTTGGGTGGAGACATGGCGTCAGGGCGACAAGCGTCTCCGACCGTGGAAGCGCCAGTGGCTTTGTGTCTTGCAACCCGGGGGACTCGAGCGGACCCCGAGGCGTCGAAGCACACAGGCGCTCGAGCGGTTTGGGTTCCGCCTCGGCGCGCCAAGGCTCTGGGTTCGCCCGGACAATCTCCGCGCCGACCGGGACGACGTTGAAGTCGAGTTGGTCGAGTTGGGCTTGGCCGAGGGTGCCGAAGCGTTCGTGGCGCACGGCTTCTCGCCTGAAA
>JBATTM010000565.1:0-2420 GCA_049670545.1 Polyangiales bacterium | reverse complement strand
ACCGGCGGCTTCACTGCAATGGTCACGGCTGCCAAAGCGTTGGTGAGGCATCTCGACGTGCAAGTGAAAGACGACGCCGGCGACGTGGTCGCGAACTTCAAGCAGCACCTCCACGACACCGAGCTCTTCCACGACCCCTTCGCCAAAGGGAAGTTCGCCACGTACCTGCTCAAGGTGCATGCCGACAAGTCGTACGAAAACGCGGACGACGAGATTGCGCACCGCACCCTCGACGAGGCCCAGTTGTTCATCGAGGCCGCGCATGCGTGCTATCAGCGCCTCACCCAGGCAGCAGCTGCGGCTGCGGAGTAACCGATGACCCCGACGAAGTTCCAGGTGAAGCTCTACGCGAGCTCGACCGACATCGCACTCGAGAAGCTCATCCCCGTCTTTCATGCGTGGATCCGTGAGAAGAAGGTCCCTGACGAGCTCCTCATCGACGTCGCCGACTACGCCCACGTCCCGCAAGGGCCGGGGGTGGTTCTGATCGGCCATCAATCGGACTACTACCTCGACGTCGCCGACAGCCGGCCGGGCCTGCTCTACAGCCGCAAGCGCGGGTTCGAGGGCAGCTTTCAGGAAGGCCTCGAGGATGCATTCCGGCGAGCCCTGCGCGCTTGCGACATGCTCGAAGCGGAGTCCGAGCTCGGTTTGTCGTTCGGTACCGGGGAAGTCTTGTTCCGCGTGCAGGATCGCCTCGCCGCGCCGAATGCAGACGCCACGTACGACGCCTACCGTGGGCCCCTCGCGGAAGTGACGAACGCGTTCTTCGGCGGCTCCGCCTCGCTCGAGCGTGTGGGAGCGCCAGCCGATCCGTTCTCGGTACGGATCGAAACCGGCGCGAGCGGCTCGGTGGCCGACGCGCTCGCCCGACACTGAGTCGGCTTTTTTTCGAAGCGCTCGGTTTCGCGTTACAAACGGCAGCTAGGAGCTGACGTGCCGAAGACGACCGCCCTCACCCTCATGATCGTGCTGGCCCTCGTGGGTTGCTCGAAGAACGACGCCGAGAGTTCGGAGCCGCAGAGCGGTGACGGATCGGGCAGCGTGGTGAAGGGCAGCGATGCCGCGATGCCCACGGTATGGGAGGCCGTTCGGGTGTGGACCCGTCAGCCCCCGACGATCGACCGGGTCGCCGCGGAACTCGAGGGCGTGATCATGGCGAGAACGTCGTCCCAAGCGATCATGCACTACGACGGCTATCGGGTGATCCTCACGACGCCCGGGGACATGGTGACCCGCATCGTCTTTCAGTTCGATCCAGGTACCCGACCGACGATCTATCAATTCACCGAGACGTACGGCATGGCCAAGGAGATGCCGCGCGGCATGCTCTACACGTACGAGGCTCCGACGACCGGTCAGAAAATCAACATCCTCGCGCGCACGGAAGCCATGCCAGCACAAGAATCGACCGAGGTCCTCGGGCTCGTGATCGAAGGCGCACGCGTTCGGTGATCGCGTCCGCGCGGTTACGCAGAGGGCGTATTCAACATCGATCGCACCCGGGCGACGACCCCTACGTCCGCAGGAGGTAGCTCGTATTGATCGAGACGGTCGCGCCCCACCCACGCGTGATCGGCGACCTGCAAGTGCTGCACGTCCCCGGCGATGTGGGCGCATCGATAGAACAGCAGAAGGATGTCTTTGTCGGGATAGCGATGGAACGCAACATCGATGATCGACCCGACCTCGATCTCGATCCCGCACTCCTCGCGGCACTCACGAACGAGCGCTTGCTCGGGCGACTCGCCCGCTTCGAGCTTTCCCCCTGGAAATTCCCACATGCCTCCAAGGTGCTGGTCGTCCCGTCGCTTCGTCAGAAGAACGTTCCCGTCCGCCACGATCACCGCCGCGGCAACCACGCTTGGCATCAGACTCGCTCCCTGAACGACCGGAACCCCGTCCAGACCTCACTCTGAGAAAACTGCATCGATCCTCCCTGCGCAAGACATGATACGTGACGGTGCGCTGGGCCAGCTTGCCGGCCTTCCGGGCCCGACCTATAGCCCCGGCCTATGTCCGAAGGCTTGAAAGTCGCGGTGGTGGGAGCCACCGGCATGGTAGGCGCAGAGATGCTCCGCGTGCTCGAGAAGCGCGCGTTTCCCGTGCGTGAACTCGTTCCGGTCGCGTCGTCGCGGAGCGCCGGCAAGACGGTGATGTTTCGCGGGGAGGCCCATACGGTCGTCGAGATCGCACCCGAGGTATTCGAGGGGGTCGACCTGGCCCTCTTCTCGGCAGGCGGCGGGACGTCTCGCGAGTGGGCGCCGATCGCGGCGAGCAAGGGCGCGGTCGTGGTCGACAACAGTTCGGCGTTTCGTGGCGACCCCGAGGTTCCGCTCGTCGTTCCGGAGGTCAACGCAGCGGCTGCCGCCAACCGCCCGAAGGGCATCATCGCCAACCCCAACTGCTCGACCATCCAG
>JBATTM010000564.1:0-5509 GCA_049670545.1 Polyangiales bacterium | reverse complement strand
AAGCACGGGCCAGACGATAGAACGAACGACAGGTGCACTACCGCACCGCTTGAGGAGAACGAACGATGGCAACGACCAAGACGACGAACGACAACACGACCCGCTTCAACATCAAGGTGCCGCTCGGCGACGCCGACCACCCGAACGAGGAGAAGGGCTCGACCAAGATCGTGAAGCGCAAGCTCGCCGGGCTCAAGGGCGCGAAGCCGAAGCGCAGCGGGATCGTCTTCTGGCGCAAGGTCCACTACGTGGCGAGCGAGAACCCTGAGAACGCTGGGAGCTTCGAGGTGAGCCGCAAGGCCAAGGACAGCGAGGTGCCCGAGACGGCGGCGCCCAAGAAGAGCGCAGCCAAGGCCAAGGCGACGAAGACGCCGAAGGCCGCAGCCAAGAAGGGCGCGAAGGCTCGCGCCAAGAAGGGCGCCAGTAACAAGGAGGCGGACTCTCGAAAGCGAGCAGCGTGACGAGAGCGAGCCCGGCGAGGACGACGCCGCAGCCACGACGGTCGTGGATGCAGATGGGAAGCCGCTTCAGGTAGGCAGCAAGGTCCGAGTGCAGGAACGCAAGAGCACGTTGCTCGGGATCGAGCTGGCACCGTTCACGGCGACCATCGTCAAGATCGACGAAGACAAGCAAGGGCCGTTGCTCCGAGTGCGGCAGAAGCGAGTCGATCACGACAGGGCAGTCCGGCCGGACACAGTGGTCAGGCGACGATTCAAGGCCGTCGCATGAAAGGCCACGGGGCGATTGGGGGAGAGCAGCACGAGGGGTGCTGCCTCTCCCGTCGCCGGGGGGAGGAGCGAACGATGGACAAGCGAAACGATCAGTGCGAGGTCTGCCGCAAGAACGACGCCGCGATCCTCGATGACAAGGCGAAGGGCTACTGCCCGAAGTGCTGGCTGGCGCGATGCGAAGACATGACGACCGATCGACGACGGCGCCCCGAGCTACGGGAAGCGGTCGAGCAAGCGATGGGCGTGAACGTCACGGTGACGACGGGCCCCGCCTTCGGAGGCGAGCGCACGACAGTGCGACGCCAGCACGTCCCGGTGACGGTCAGGAGGGTCGAGGCATGGGCCGTCTGATCGAGCAACTGCGCGAGGTCCGCGAACGACTCCACCGGCTCGATGAGCCCGGCTCGATCGTTCACGCCGACGCGCTCGCGCTCGCCGCGATCGTCGCGAGCGTCGCCGAGGAGTTGGAAGTTTCCACAAATACTGTAATGGCCGAGAGCGCCACGAGAGACGCGACGAGCGGCGCCGACGAGGCTCCCCGGGCGAGCGTAGCCACCCCTCAGGCTGATGCTGATAGCGGCGATTCTACGGCGCCTGATGGGCGGTGGTTCCCTCGGCCCTGGGGCGTCGCAGGGCGAGACGAACGCGACGACGACGCGCCCGCGTTCGGACTCGCAGGAGCGATGGCATGATGGGTGCAATACGAACAATCAACGTCGTGGAGCGCGGCGACACGGTGTGGGTCTTCGGCGAGATCGGTCAGAGCCCGAAGCCCGACCTAGCGACCGGCACGCTGGTCTGGTCGGACGATGCACCCGAGCCGCTGATGGCGTTCGACTCGCTCGCCGATCTGTTCGGCGCCTGGGACCACGCTGAGCCGACGCTTGACATTCACGTCTACCTCGAAGGCTGGGCCGCACCACCGTGGGAGTGGCCCGGCGACGACCCCGAACATGTGATGGAGGACAAGACCGATGCCCGACCGACCGATCCCGTATGACGAGATGATCCGAATCCCGACAGGCACGAGCGGCGCCCTGTCGATCAAGCACGAAGCGAAGCCCGCTGGCTATGAGGCGTTCCTCGCGTTCCCTCGATCGATGCTGCTCGGCGGACAGCCCGCAGGGCGGGTGAAGTTCGATCACACGACCGTATGGCACTCGCTCTGCGAAGAGGGGCGCGGGGTCTGGATGACCTCGGCGCCTGTCGAACAGGAGCAGCACTGGCGCGCGCTCGAAGACGCGACTGGCCGCGTGCTCGTCGGCGGGCTCGGGCTCGGCATGGCCGCGAACATCCTTCACGTCCTCGACGACGTGGATGAGATCGTGATCGTTGAGAAGTCGCAGGAGGTCATCGACCTCGTGTGGGAGCACACCGACAGAGACAAGGCGACGATCATCTGCGCTGACCTTCACGAGTGGCTGGAGCTTGAGCACGAGAGCACGCCGACGTTTGACCTCGCCTTCTACGACATATGGCAGTCGGACAGCGAGCGCACGTTCTGGGATCACGTGGTCCCCTTGCGCCAGCGAACGAACGCGGCTGGGCTGGCGGACGAGATCGTCTGCTGGAACGAGGACGTGATGCTTGGGCAGCTCGCGATGAGCCTGCACAGTCGCACGCTGTCGTTCTATGGAGCGATGCGGGGCATGGGCGATGGCAACTCGCAGCGCGTCGCCCTGACGGCCAAGACGGACTCGATCTGGACGGAGTGGTCACGGCCATTCTTCGAGTCGCTGGAACGACACGACGTGGTTCAGGACGCGGCGGTGCGGGCAATCAACGACTACCTCGGGATGGTCGCGTGGCCGGGTCGCGATCGTTGCTGGGAGATCATGGCTGACGAGAGGTGGGGATCATGAACGACGCAAAGGGAATGCCGATGCCGATGGCGCTCAAGAACAGGACGGAGGAGCGCTCGTGCGGCGACTGTCGACTCTGCTGCAAGGTGCTCTCGATCGACGAGCGGCGCTCACAGGGCGGGCCGGGCTTCGAAGAGATCGACGGCAAGCTGGAGTTTCACAAGCGACCGGGCGACTGGTGTCAGTTCGCAGGCAGCGGTGGCTGCTCGGTCTACTTCGAGAAGCCGGGCTCATGCTCGCTGTTCCAGTGCCTGTGGCTCCAAGGCGCGATGGACGAAGACGACAGGCCGGACAGAACGAAGGTCGTGCTCACGGCCGAGCACACTGAGAACCTGGGCAATCTCATCATCGTGTACGAGAGCGACCCGGGCCGCGTCAAGAAGAACCGCAAGGTCAAGAAGTGGCTCGACGGCGCGTGGCGCTCCGACGCTGTGGACGGGATCGCGATCATCCCGAGCGCGACGGCGCCCCGGATGCTGAACCACAAGAAGCACGGCGCTCAGCAAGCCATCCCGCTCGCCGATCAGTTCACGCCCGAGGAGCTAACGGTCGACGTGGACGCCGAGCTGGAGGACATCGACGAGTGACGCAGTGTCGGGAAAGCCCCCGCACTGTCCGCTGTACTTTCGAGAGCGCCGTCGCGTATAATCTAAAATGCGAACGAGGAGGAGCACGATGACATTGGAGTTTGCGATTGCGATGGTGTTAGCCGTCGCGCTGTACCGACCGATCCGATGGGTGTCAGACAAGATCGCTGATCGATACCTGATGTGGTCATCGAAGCGCGATGACCGCAAGCGACGACTGGAGCTGCCGAAGTGAAGACGATGATGGGAACGCTCGAAGACGAGGGCGTCACGCCCGATGGAGTGGTCGAGGCATGGATGGACGCGAGCGACGTGGCGATGGTGAGGCTGGCGTCGAACATGGGGCTGAAGGTTCTGCACTGCGTGTACGACGAATCGATCGATCACTTCGGGACGGTCGGCACGTTCGAGTCTTCCGAGGATTTGCTGAAGCTGCTTCGCGCGCTGGTCGAGCGTGTCGAGAGTGGTGCCTACGAAGAGCAGAGGCAGATGATCCAGCTCAAGCCCGAGACGGACACCCCGTCGTGATGGGAGACAAGAGCGAGCGCATCGAGTCGCCTGTTGATCCGATCCTGCTTCGGCACCTGACATCGGAGACGCCATCCGTCCCGGTCATCACGGCAACGTGGTCGTTGCCAGGATGGATCATACGGGGCGCGTTCCCTGACGGACGGGCGTGGGGCGTTCAGCCGTTGCTGTTCGAGCGTGCGGCGCTTCACGTCTGGCGACCCGGCGTGACCGTCAAGGGGATGAGCGATCGGGTCTGGCAGTACAACTCGCCGGTCGTCGCGATCCTCGCCGCGTTCGAGTGGGAAGGCATCGAGGACGAGCCGCGTTGGTGGGAGCGCTGCGACCAGACACACAGGCGCCGTAAGTACAGCGCGGATGGTTCATACGTTGAGGAGATTCGCGAATGAAGCGGCGTCGGTTCTTTCGAGTGATGGCGGTCGTGCAGGAGTGCGAGGAGATCGACGAGTCCGATGCTCCGTTCGGCCCTCGCATCTTCTCGTCGGCGCGGAGCAGTGAATCGAGCTTCGAGGCAGGCACGATCCACGAGGTCAACGAGGCCGTGGACTCACTGAAGGCTGCAGCGCGCGAGTTCGCGCAGGCAGCGAGAGAGGAGAGAAAGACCGATGGAGGATGAAGAGAAGTGGGCCGAGTTCGAAGCTCGGCTGAGGAGCCACGACTGGTATCACGCGATGTCAGACAGCTATGGCGTTCACGTGAAGGGGCGCGCTGCGATGTCGGCGATCAGCATCCAGCACGCTGAGCTTGGCGCGATCGATCCAGACCGAGCCGACCTGCTCTACTGGGGCCACTGCCCGTGGTTCGACAACTTCGGACGCACGCTCGTAGCAGGCAGCTTGGAGCTGGCTGACGATCAAGACCTATCTGCGCTCGCCGCGAAGTCAGATGAGCTGTCGCGACAGATCGCCAACGACCCGTCATTCAAGGGCGTCGTCGACATCTGCAGAGACATCAGCCTTCACGGCAAGCGCATCGCATCGCGCGAGTCACAGCGCGTGCGAGCAGTCGAGCTGATGAACAAAGTGATCGAGGAGGGCGAAGACAATGGCTAGGCCCAAGGCACCTGAACGTGCGGACAGCCCGTACCCGACGATGGATGAGGTCGACAAGGCGAGCCGCATCCAGCTCGGACGCTGGCAGCGCTACTTGCCTTCGCCGGGCACGAGCGGGATCGGACACTCGGGCTTCGGAGACGTGCTCGCAACCGAGTCGGCTGTCGCAGACTTGATCGCGAAGCGCTTCAACGAGAAGGGCGGATGGTCGCCGAACATATCGAAGGCAGTCGATCGCGCGGAGGGGAAGTGATGGACGCGGACGAGCAAGACCACCTCGCAGAGCGGACCTATGACGCGCTCCACGAATTCCTGAAGCTTGCCAACGAGTGCATCGCTGAGGGGTTGACCGTCCGGCTGCCCGACTTCACGAAGGTATACGGGACGATGGGCACGAGGAAGGAGAGCGTTGTCCAAGACGTGGAGACGAGCAAGTTCAGGATCACGAAGCGCCTCGGCACGAGCCGGGAGGCGTTCTGATGGAAGGGATGATCTTGGCGGCGCAGCCGTACCTCGACGCAGGGCTCAGCATCGCGCTGATCGCGTTCCTCGTCTTCTCGTTCAGTTCGTTCGGTCAGCTCAACAGGTCGCGCAAGAAGCTTGAGGCGCGACTGGACGAAGCGCACAAGCTCATGGTCGCGGACATGGCTCGATCGCTCGATCACTTCGAAGACATCCTCGCGGCGTGCGATGCGAACGTGATCGTGCTGAGCGAGCAAGGCCGGTCGATGGGCGAGGAGATGCTGAAG
>JBATTM010000563.1:0-24873 GCA_049670545.1 Polyangiales bacterium | reverse complement strand
GCCGGGCGCTGCTCGACGCCGGCGACCTCCTTGCGCCGGAGTTGCTCTCGGAGGCGCCTCCCGACCCTACGGCGGCGGACGTGTGGCACGTCGGCCCGGGCCGCTAGCCGCGAGAGCGGAAATCGAGTAGACGAGCGCCTATCATGGCTCCGCTCATCGTCTGCCTCGATCTCGAAGGGGTGCTGATCCCCGAGGTCTGGATCGCGTTCGCTGAAAAAACCGGCATCGAAGAACTGAAGCGCACCACCCGCGATGAGCCTGATTACGACAAGCTGATGCAGGGACGCCTCGAGATCCTCGACGCCCAGGGGTTCAAGCTATCGGACATTCAGGACGTCATCGGCACGATGGAACCGCTCCCTGGCGCCAAGGCATTCCTCGACGAGTTGCGAAAACGCACACAGCTCATCATCTTGAGCGACACGTTCTATCAGTTCGCCACTCCTTTCATGGCCCAGCTCGGGCAGCCGACGCTGTTCTGCCACCAGCTGCACGTCGATGATGAGGACCGCGTCACTGGATACGAGCTTCGGCTTCCCGATGGGAAGCGCAAGGCTGTGGCCGCGCTGAAGAACGTCGGGTTTCGAGTGCACGCGGCCGGCGACAGCTACAACGACACGACCATGCTGCGCGAAGCAGACAAGGGCATCCTCTTCCGGTGCCCCGACAACGTGGCCGCGGAGTTCCCACAGTTCAGCCGGACCGAGGACTACGACGAGCTACTTGTACTTCTGGAGCTCTAGGCGCGCGACCATCCCGCGGTGAACCTCATCCGGGCCATCGGCGATACGCAGTGCGCGCGCCATTCCCGCAAGCCGAGTGAGCTCCGGGTCGGACATGCCCTCGCCCCCGTGAATTTGGATCGCCGCGTCGACGACTCGCTGCATGACGTTCGGCGCCACCACTTTGATCGCCGAGATGTCGACCAGCGCGCCGAAGGTACCGAGGGTATCGAGCGCCCATGCGGCGCGCAGGGTAAGTAGCCTCGCCTGATCGATCGCCATGCGCGAGTCTGCGATGATGTCTCGGTTCGCTCCGAGGTTCGTTAGCGGCTTGCCGAACGCCACACGGTGTGTGGCGCGTTGACACAGGCGTTCGAGAGCGCGTTCGGAGGCGCCGATTGCGCGCATGCAATGATGGATGCGGCCAGGCCCCAAGCGCCCTTGGGCGATCTCGAAACCGCGACCCGGGCCCGCGATGATCTGATCGACTGGAACCCGGACGTTCTCGAAGGCGATCTCTGCGTGCCCGTGCGGCTCATCCGGATGCCCAAACACCGGGAGCATTCTCAGGATCTTCACACCTGGCGCGTCGATTGGGACCAACACCATGGAATGCCGCTCGTGGCGGGCCGCGTTCGGGTCCGTCACGCCCATGAAGATCAGGAACGCGGTGCGCGGGTCCCCAGCGCCGCTGGTCCACCACTTCGTGCCGTTGATCACGACCTCATCACCGACCACCTCGCACCGAGCCTCCATGTTGGTCGCATCGCTCGACGCGACCGCAGGTTCGGTCATCGCAAACGCCGAGCGGATCGTTCCTGCAAGCAAGGGCTCGAGCCATTGCTCCTTCTGCGCGTCGGATCCGTACTTCACCAACACTTCCGCGTTGCCCGTGTCAGGAGCGCTGCAGTTGAAGACCTCGGGCGCGATGAAGCTGCGTCCGGTGATCTCGGCGATCGGTGCGTAGTCGCGGTTGTCGAGGCCCGCGCCATGCGCTTCGTCGGGCATGAAGAGATTCCAGAGCCCCAGGGATCTCGCCTCGGCCTTGAGTTCTTCCATGATCGACGGGATCCGCCATTGCCGCCAGTCGTCGGTGTGCACCAGCTGGTCGACGTAGGTCTGCTCGTTTGGCACGACACGCTCGCGTACGAATCGCTCCACCTGCTCCATCACGCCTCGCGCGCGCTCAGAATGCTCAAAATCCATGGTGGGGAGGTTGTCCTACGCCCCCCGGAGCAGTGCAAGCACGGGCTGATGGTCGACTTTCCTCGAAAGGGGCTTAGGTTCTCTCCATGGGCCGCTTATTCCTCCTGTTTACGGTGGTGCCCCTGGTGGAACTCTACCTCCTGATCGCCATTGGGAGGATCATGGGCCCCGTCGCCACCATCGCGCTGGTGCTCGTGACGGGTGCGGTTGGCGCGTGGTTTGCGCGTCTCGAGGGCGCCCGCGTGATTCGTCGGTGGCAGGAGGCTCTGGCGCGCCAGCAGCTCCCGAAGGATGGATTGGTCGATGGGCTGCTGATTTTTGTGGGTGGCCTGATGCTAGTCACGCCCGGGATCCTCACGGATATCGCGGGTCTATCGATGGTACTTCCACCGACACGGAGAATTATCGCTGGCTTCGTGCGGCGCTGGTTTCAGGCGCAGGTCGCCCAGGGCCGGGTCCAGGTCTACGGGGCCGGGTTCCCCGGCGCGCCGATGCGTCCCACCGACGTGATCGACGTGGAGGGCGAGGTCATCGAGGTGGTCGAAGTGACCGAAACCTCGGAACCCCATCACCGTCTAGAGAAGTAGACACGCCCTGCCGAGTCGGCTAGGACGGCGGTCATGAAATCTACCTGGACACTCCTGTTCGCCGTGGTGCTTGCCGCCGCGCTCACCGCCTGCAAGAGCAGCGCACCCGCCCCCGCGGAAGACGAAGCCGCCGCGGAAGAGGCCCCTGCCGCCGAAGCCAAGCCTGCCGAAGCCACGCCGACCCCGGCGGAGAAGCCAGCAGACATCCCGGCGCCGCCCGATGTCGCAGCCGCACCCGACAATGCCGAGAAGAGCGCGTCCGGGCTTGCCTGGGTCGTGCTTGAAGAAGGCGAGGGCGACAAGAGCCCGAGCGAGTTCGATCTCGTCACTGTGAACTACACAGGGTGGACCACCGAGGGGCGGATGTTCGACAGCTCCGTCAAGCGCGGTCAGCCGGCCGAGTTTCCGCTGAACCGGGTGATCCCGGGCTGGACCGAGGGCGTGCAGATGATGAAGTCGGGAGAGAAGCGTCGCTTCTGGATCCCGGGGTCACTCGCGTATGGCGAGGCGACCGGCGACGACCCCCACGCGCAGTTCGGACCGCCGAAGGGCACGCTCGTGTTCGACGTCGAACTGATCAGCTTCAAGGAAGGCCCGAAGCCCCCGGAGACTCCGAAAGACGTCGCCAAGATTCCAAAGAACGCCAAGAAGACGAAATCCGGTCTCGCGTCCCGCGTGCTGAAAAAGGGCGACGGCAAGACGCATCCCGAGGCGACGAGCACCGTGACGGTGAACTACTCGGGCTGGACCACCGACGGCAAGATGTTCGACAGCTCGGTCGTGCGCGGCCAGCCGGCGACGTTTGGTCTCAACCAAGTCATCCCGGGTTGGACCGAGGGGCTTCAGTTGATGGTCGAGGGCGAGAGCCGCCGCATCTGGATTCCAGAGGATCTTGCCTACGCAGGCCGTCCGGGCCGTCCGCAGGGCATGCTCGTCTTCGACGTCGAGCTGATCGAAATCAAGTAAGGGAGAGAGGACCCACGCGTCTGCCGGGTGGTTTGTCGCCGGCAGGCGTGTTCTCCTATGCCCGTGGTTGAGCAACTCAAAGTTACGTCGGCGGCCGACATCCATGGCGTCGCCGTCCCCGACGTCTCCGTCGTCGTGCCCGGGCTCAACGAGTCCGAGAGCTTGCCGATCCTGGCAGCCCAGATCAGCGAGGCGATGGGATCGGACAAGACGTACGAGCTGATCTTCGTCGACGATGGCAGTACGGACAACACCTGGGAAGTGATTGAAGGTTTGCACGAGGCCGACCCTCGCGTTCGCGGCGTGCGACTGCGCAAGAACTTCGGCAAGGCGATGGCGCTTTCCGCGGGGTTCGAGCGCGCACGCGCCGACATCGTCGTCATGATGGATGCGGACCTCCAAGACGATCCCGCCAACCTGCCTGACATGATCCAGAAGGTGGAGGAGGGTCTCGATGTCGTCGTCGGGTGGAAAGTCGAGCGCCTGGATCCTCTCAACCGGCGCGTCTTTTCGTTCGTATTCAACACCACCGTGGGTATCGTGACGGGCGTGCGCCTCCACGACATGAACTGTGGTTTCAAAGCGTATCGCGGCGAGGTTCTTCGAACGATTCCAATCTACGGGGACCTCTTTCGGTACATTCCGGTGCTGGCGTCGTGGCAGGGGTTCAGCGTCGGGGAGATGCCCATTCACCACCGGGCCCGGCAGTTCGGAAGCTCTCGGTATGGTCTCGAGCGAATCCTCCGGGGCTTCTTCGACCTGCTGAGCGTCGCGTTCATCACGAAGTACTCGCGCAAGCCGATGCATCTGTTCGGCCTCGTGGGCCTCGCGCTGACACTTCTCGGGCTCGGCGTTTGCGCGTACCTGTCCGTCCTGTGGGTGGCCGGTGAACCGATCGGCGCGCGTCCGCTCCTGTTGCTGGGGGTCCTCTTGATCCTCGTCGGGGCGCAATCGTTTTCGATCGGTCTCCTCGGTGAGTTCATGACCTTCCAGTACCACCAGAGGAACGAATCCGATCGCCTCCCCGTCCGCGAGGTCATTGGAGATCCGTGATACGGTCGTCTGGGGTGGCAGAAGAGACATCCAAAGCCGTGCGCTCTGCGAGCCAACGACCCTTCGCCTGGATGGAGTCTCCCGGATGGCGCGTGACCTTGCCCGATGTGGCGTCCGTCACGGTGCTCGTGGTGCTCGCCGCGTTGGTCTTCACGACCTACGACGATTTCGCGATTAGTTGGGATGAGCCGATTCACCTCTCGTACGGCAACCACATCCTGCACTGGTACGAGACAGGCGGCGAAGACGACAGCGCGCTCCATTTCCGTCGGGACTACCTCTATGGGGGCGGGTTCGACGGGCTTGGTGCGATTGCGCGGAAGTACTCGAAACTCGAGGCCTACGACACACTGCATCTACTCGGTGGCCTGATCGGGTTCCTCGGCCTCATCGGGGTCTGGCGGCTGGGACGGTTCCTCGGTGGCTCCTGGGGTGGCTTCTGGTCGCTCGCGTTCTTGGCGCTCACGCCCGCGTATTGGGGTCACATGTTCTTCAACCCGAAGGACGCCCCCTTTGCGGCAGGGTATATCTGGGGCCTCTACTATGTGATTCGGGTGGCGCAGTCGTTGCCCGCGGTTTCACCCGCGCTCTGGGGAAAGCTTGGTCTCGGGCTTGCAGCCGCCCTCTGCGTTCGCATCGCCGGTCTTCTCGTCGTTTGTTATCTCGTTCTGACGGTCGTGGCGTACGGCGTGTTTCGAGGCGCCGTGACCGGGCGGTGGCTCGAAGCTGGCCGTGCCTGGTGGAGCACCGGCTGGCGTGCTGCGATCGCGGTCGCCATCGGATGGGCTGGCATGCTCGTCTTTTGGCCATGGGCGCAGTTGCAACCGATCTGGGGGCCGTTTCACGCGCTTCGCAACATGACGCACTTCAACCTTCACAATCGCCGGTTTCCGTACGGCGGAGATTGGATTCGAACGTACGAGGCCCCTTGGGACTACCTGCCTCGCTTGTTTGCGTTCAAAATGCCGGAACTCGTCGTGGCGGCAGCCTGCGGGGGCGCACTGGTCGGCCTCTACTATCTCGTCAAGCGGGCTCGCGACCCGCAGCAGCTTCAGCCGATGTTCGCCAGGGGGCTGTTGGCGCTCGCGATCCTACTTCCGCCCGCCTACGCCATCGTCCGTGGCTCGCCACTATACGACGGGTTGCGGCACTTCCTCTTCTTGGCGCCTCCCCTCTGCGTCGCTGCGGGCCTCACCGTCACGTGGTGTCAGGAACACTTCGCGGAGTCGCGACGTTGGGTCTCCGTTGCGGTGGTCGTCATCGCGTTCGCGTTTTGTGTTCGGCAGACCGTGGTGATGCAAACCATGCACCCCGTTTCGTACACGTGGTTCAACGCCTTTGCCGGTGGGCTTCCAAGCGTCGAGAATCGCTACGACATCGACTACTACGGAGGCAGCTACAAGGAAGCGGTGACGGCGCTCGAGGACTACCTGTGGGACAAGGAGCCTGACAAGTTCCTGTCGACGGAGTACACGGTGCGCGGGTGCGGCCCCACCGGGATCCTGCGCCGATACATGCCGCCCAATTTTCGCTACTCGCCCAACGGACGCTTCTACATGGGGTTCACGCGCCAGAAATGCCATCTCAAGCATTCCGATCGTCCCGAGGTCGCGCGCGTCGAACGCTACGGCGTCCCTTTGAACATCGTTCGTGACCTGCGTCCGGACCGATCGAGCGAGGCGACTGATGGGGATTGAGGCTTCTGTCCAGCACTCGATCGCAGTCGACGAATTGTCCGCGGCGCTCTCGATTCTGCTCGACCCCGCGAGCCACCATCGAAGCGCACAGGGGCATCTTCTCGCCGCGTGGCGGTGCGCCCATGCGGCTTCGAAGGACACAGACCACGCCTCGGATGCCCTGACGTCCTGGGTCGAGGCGCATGCGGAACCTCTCGCCGATGGCGAACGGCGACGTGCCGCCTCCGTGCTGACGCGGTTGGTCGCCGACGAGGCCAAACCCCTCGAGACGCGCGGCGACGCGATCAGCGCCCGCGAGCTTCTCGCCAATGCACGCGCTCTCGGGCGTGTCCTTGCGTCGGGCGACGCACCCCAGAGCCTGCACGGTGCGATGTCCGGCCCCTGGCTGTGGCGGGTGATCAAGGTCGGTGCGGTTCTCATCCTCGCCGGTTGGTTCTTGGTGACGATCCGCGAGAAAGACGATCTCGGACAAGGCGCCTGGCGCGGCGACTACTACCCCACGCATACGTACGAGGGGAAGCCCATTCTCCGTCGCGATCGCGACATCAATTTCTCGTGGGGGTCTAGCCCTCCCCACGAACGCATCTCTGCGGACAAGTTCTCGGTCCGGTGGGATACGTGCGTGGAAGTGTCGAAACCCACGAACTTCGTGTTCGACCTTCGCTCGAACGATGGTTCTAGGCTCTTCGTCGACGGGAGCTCCGTGATCGACGTGTGGAACGTCAAGGGGAACCCTCACGGGACTGCGGAGGTCGAACTTGCGCCTGGGGTGCATCACCTGCAGCTCGACTATTTCGAGATGCGGGGCTCGGCCAGTGTGAGGCTTCGCGCCTCGATCGACGGGCAAAAGCCCGACGCGTTGCCGACGTCGATTCTGCGGTACCCAGGCAACCAGCTGAATACCAACGATCCGTGCGGTCAGGCGGGGGGCTAGCGGCATGCCCGCTGCACACACGGCTCCCGCATCCAGCTCGCCGAGGCCTTTTTCTGCGGTTCATGCGGCGCTTTGGTCACTCCTCACGTTTGCGATCGGATGGTTGCCTGGGGTCTCGGCATGGCGCTGGCTCCACGGCCCCGCGCTCGCCGTATCGAGCACCGACCTCAAGACGAAGCTCGACCAGGCGCAACGCATGGAAGCGCTTCTTTGGGGTCTCCGCTCACTCGGTGTCGTCGTCGCGCTCTACCTTCTCGCGTACCTGTGGAAGCGACGCCGTGACCCGACGCTCGGGGTCGCGGCACATCTCCGCGGCCTGAACCAGAAGTTCCTCGTCCTGCTCGCCGCGCCTGCGATCGCCGCGCTCTTCACGACGCACTTCGAGGCGCGCTACGAGTTCATCAATATGTTCTTGGTCGCGATCGCGGCTGCGACCTTCTGTGCCTGGGGGTACTTCATCCTAAGCAGGCGTCAGGCGACCGTGACGATGCCCTCGCGTGATCCTTGGGCCGCGCCCGTGTCCTCCGCGCTTCCGTGGGTCGTCGTGCTCACGATGTTCGTCGCGTACGGCCTCGGGATGAGCTACCTGTCGATCGTCGAGCACCACGGGCTCCGCACGGCCAACTGGGATCTCGGCATCTATCACAACATCGTGTGGAACACGGCGCACGGGGATTTTCTGGGGTGTTCGTTCTGCCTTGCAGGCAAACACTATTCCGCGCACTTCGACCCGATCCTGTGGGTGCTGACGCCCGTCTATCGATTGTACCCGCGGGCCGAGACCCTCCTCGTCGCGCAGTCGTTTTGGATCTCGTTCGCAGGCGTCCCGCTGTTTCTGTACGCGAAGCGGAAGCTCGAGCAGCCGTGGTGGGCGTGTGCGATCGTCGCCGCGTACTACCTAACGCCCGCGCTCCACGGCGCCAATCTCTACGACTTTCACTCCTTGGTGTTGCTGATTCCGACCGTGATCTTCGTCATCTACTTCCTCGATGCGGGTCGGTTGCTGGGCTACGCCGTTTCTCTCACGGTCTTGTTGCTGACCCGCGAGGACATGGCGCTGCTCGGCTGCTTCATTGCACTCTATGCGTGGTGCATCGGCTACCGCCGTACCGCGGTGCTGACGGTGGTCGCCTGCGTCGCGTACTTCGCGTCGGTTCGTCTCTTTGTGATGGGCGATATCGGCGTGATCATGGAGAGCACCCCGAAGACGCGATCCTTTGTCGGCTACTACAAGGAACTGATCCCGTTCAAGGAGGAGGGCGTCCTCGGGATGTTCATCACGGCCCTCACGGATCCGATCCTCGTGGTCTTAGTCTTCTTCAAAGAGAAGAAGATCATCTACCTCTTGAAGCTGTTGCTGCCGTTGCTCTTCCTGCCACTGATCGGAGGGAAGAAGCGGATCTTGATGCTGTACGGCCTCGCCTTCATTGGGCTCGCCACGCGGAAGTACGTATACGAGGTTCACTTTCAGTACTCGTCATTGTTGATTCCCTTCCTCGTCATGTCTGTCGCCGATGCGGTCGTTCTCATGCGGGACTCGGCGTGGGTTCAGGCGAGGGGGCTCAACCCGGCGCGCGTGCAGAAGAGTCTCCTCATGGGCGTAGTATTCTCGAGCGTGCTGATGGCTGCCCAATACGGCGCGATTTGGCCGAACTCTGCACTCAAGGGTGGGTTCGAGAAGCTTCGCTGGACGGAGAGTCCGGCGGACGCCGAGCAATACGAGGAGCTTCGAGAAGTGGTCGCGTTGATCCCGCCACGCGCGTCTGTCTCGACGGACCGTCGCTCTGGTGCTCACGTCACCGATCGACCGACGGTCTATGAGTGGCCCAAGGTCAGGGGCGTCGAGTACATCCTACTCCGGGACCCGACGCGAAAACATCGTCGCTCGCAGCGCTACAAGAAATTGATCGCAGACAAGAAGTACGTCGTTCACCACGACTCTTCGACCTTCGTACTACTTCGGCGTGTGGACGAGGCTGAGCCCGCTCAAGACGAGCTCGACCGTGCTCATGAGGATCCGAAGGAGTAGGGCGACCAAGCCGGCGGCCCCGACGCCGTAGTTCGATGCGAACGCTGCGACGAAAACCGCCTCTCGCACCCCAATCCCCGACGGTGCGACGAGGACAGCAAGCCCCGCAACGCTCGCCGCGGCAATATGGGTGACGCCGACGAACCACGATGGCGCTGTTTCCCCAGGGAGCGAGGCGGCGAACACATCGACGACGGCGACTCCGAACAAACTCCACACGCAGAGGGAGGACGCGATCGTGAAGAAGACCGTCCACACCGGGATGGCACCGAATTCGAGGTTGCGGCCGAGTCGCGCGCCAAGCCAACGGATCATGCGAGGGAATGCTGGGGAGGAGGCGAACGCGATCGCCGCGACTCCGATGACCAACAGTGCGAAACCCGCTTGGCTCGACCGGCTGTCGGGAAGCGCGCGGGTGATCACCCAGAGGCCGAGCAGCGCCCCTACGAGATTGTGGATCACCACATAGTATGCCGTTCCGACCGCACTGGCGGTGGCTGATATCCCGAATCGGGACCCGAGGTACCCGGCGCCTGCGACCTGCCAGACTTTCCCCGGGATGTATCGGCCAAGTTGAGCGGCCAGGAAGACTCGCGCGGCGGTCCAAAGCGGCGCGGACGCATCCATCGTTCTGACGATGATGCCGAAGGAGAGGGCGCGAAGCACGTAGGCTCCCACGAGCACGAGCAGTGCGGAGACGAGCGGGCTCCAACCGATCTCGTCGAACCGGACCGCGTCGGCATCCCTGACGATGCCCCACAAGACGAATCCCATGCATCCCAGCACGATCACCGCGGCCAGGGCATTCCGCCAAGGGCGACTAGGCGTCGTCGTCGTCATCGTACGCGTCCAGTTCAGGCTCTAAGAACTCGGCGAGCCAAGCGAACTGGGACGCCGAGTCTCGTTGAACCGTGGGTAGGTTGGCCTCGATACGCGTCCGAATCTCGTCCGTGGACGCAAGGAAGCGATCCACCTGTGCCATCAGGAAATCCGTCCGAAGATCCGAGAAATCAAAGCACCATTCCTCAATCCCGAACTGGGCGAGGACTTCTTTGTACTTGTGCCCCCAGCCGAGCACCATGATCGGCTTTGCAAGCGAAAGCCCCGAGATCATCGCGTGAAACCGGGATGCGATCATGCAATCGACCGGCTCGAGGACGACGCGAAGCGATTTGGTGTTCAGGTCTTTCCCGATCGGGACCACGCGTGAACGACGCTCCTCCGACACCCCCTCGTGGATGTCTCGGACGATCGGGAGATCATTGTTGTGCAGGGAGTTCGTATGCTCCCGTGTGGCGTTGGGGTACACGACCACGCCGAGGCCGCGGTCGACCAATGCCTCTGTGACCTCCGTCATGACACGGACGTAGTCGATGCCTCGTTTTTCGCACTTCTTGTGGACCACCGAGCTTACCGAGAGTGCAACGACACGGTCGGTGCGCTCGGCGAGCATTCTGATTTCGTCGAGTGCTTTGTCTTCGTAGTCCGGATTCTCCTCGGTGAGACTATCCGTGCTTCGAAAGGAGAATGCGATGTCGGGCGCCAACCCGAGGCGGTCTCCGAGGTCGAGCGCTTCGGTGGCTTCGAATGACCCTGCGCCACGCGCGAACACACGGGCACAACGTTTGAGGATCCACCTGGCACTGGTTCGGTTCAACCAGCCCTCGAACAGCCCGAGTCCTTGGGAGAGCTTCACCACCGGAATTCGAAAGAGCATCGCGGGCCAATTGTTGAGGACGTTGAAGGGGATGAACTTCTCGCGCCCATCAGAGAACGCGATCCCCGATAGATCGATGAGGGCGTTGGACTTCGCCAGCTCTCGCGGGCCGCGGGGCATCCATGCCCTTGGCCAATTGAGCCCGACGAAACCAAGGACTCGGTCGATCGCGGAGAACGGGAAATACTTCACGACGAGTGCTTTCGGCCCGGCATCGACCACCTCCACGCCGAGGTCGTTGCAGATCGCACGGTCTTCCTTCGGGAAGTACGAATGAATTACGAAGCGGCTGTCCGGCATCGTATCGCGAATCCGGCCGACCGTGGTGACGAGCATGGCCTCGGCCCCTCGGTTGCCGGCAAGCGTCGCCCCGATCAGCGAGATCTGGTCGCCCGGGGGAAAGGGTCGGTAGAAGAACAGATTCAACTGCTGAAGGCCTTTGAAGAAGTAGATGTACGCGCGCACGAGAAGCGTCGGCATGCGTTTGACGGCCCCCGAAAGGCGAGGGTGATGGGACAGCCAGTAGTTGAAAAGCCCGAAGAAGGCGATCAAGCGATCAAGTGCGGTCGTCGGGAGCCGAAGCGTGTCCTTGATCTGAATCCCGAAGAGTTTCCCGACGCGTGATCGCGCAGAGATGTTGTAGTGATACGTGAGGCCGCGGCTATTGCCGTTCACCACGATCTTGGGCTCGACCTCCTCGACGTCGAGGGCGCCGCGGGCCTGGTCGAAGAGCTCCTGTCCGCGTTCGTTGCGCGTGACGACGAGGGTGGGTTTGATCGATCGACCCTTCATGTCGAGTGACCAGATGTCTCCCGTGCAAATATCGCCGTCGTAGCCATAGTGGTCCACACACGACAAGCACTTGCGCTGAGAGAAGAAGTGGAGGTTCTGATAGTGCGTGAACGCAGATGTTGGCGTCTCGAACGACGAGCCGTCTTTGTCAGTGCAGGTGAGGGTGCCCCGCCAGTCACCCGTGCGATAGCGAAAGTCTTCGACATCCCGCCACGGCGTCCCGTGTCGTTCGACGAAGAGCTTGGTGAGTGCCGGCTCCGAGTTGTGACCGCAAAACAGGGTGATGATGCAATGGATCTTCTCACGAAGTGCGGGGCTCTTGGCCATCTTGCGCCGCAGATACGACGCGTCACAAGGTACCGTGACCACGGCGAGCTTACCCTCGAACGCCTCGATCTTGGGGATCGCCTCTTTCGGGTAGCTCACCGCGCAGTACTTGCTTCCTCGGGTCGCGAGGATCTCGCTCCGACTCGTTGCGATGACGGCTTCGGTGTCCGGCTCTTCGCCTCCATACACCATGCGCCAGACGAGCACACCGTCGACGATGCCCTGATCGAGCAACGACATCGCGATTTGAGACGTGGAGCCCCCGGACGCCGCGCCGTTACGCCCTTCCGAATCGGACGCGTGCGTCAGGTAGCATGAGCGATGCGACCCCAGGTAACGCATCACCTCTTCGTTCGTCCAAGCGCGCATGGCCGTGAGTGCCGACCGGCATAGACGATTGGCCAGGGGCAGTCCAGCAAGCGCCCAGATTGAGACCCGGGGCGATGCTACTGGGCAGCGTCAGTGAGCGGCACGATGGCGTCTCGCCCATGCGGCGCATCGAAATCCACGACAGGCCCCACAGGCACGATGCGGGTCGGGTTGATGCTCTCGTGACTCGCGTAGTAGTGGTTCTTGATGTGGTCCATGTGGACGGTCTCTTTGACGCCGGGCACCTGGTAGAGTTCCCGGGTGTAGCCCCACAGATTCGGGTAGTCGACGATTCTTCGCTTGTTGGTCTTGAAGTGTCCGAAGTACACGGAGTCGAAGCGCAGTAGTGTCGTGAAGAGCCGCCAATCAGCCTCGGTGATCGCATCGCCCATCAGATACCGTCGCGTGGAAAGTCGTTCCTCGAGCCAGTCGAGCGTGTCGAAGAGCTTGGTGTACGCATCCTCGTACGCCTCCTGCGTCGTCGCGAACCCGGACCGGTACACCCCGTTGTTGACCGTGTGATAGACGCGATCGTTGACCTCGTCGATCTCGCCGCGCAGCGATTCGGGATAGAAGTCCCCAGGGGCGGCGCCCAGATGGTCGAACGCACGATTGAACATGCGGATGATCTCCGACGACTCGTTGCTGACGATCGTCTCGGTCTTCTTGTCCCAAAGGACTGGCACCGTGACGCGTCCGGTGAACGTGGGGTTGGCTTTCGTGTACAGCTCGTGAAGAAATCTCGCGTTCATGGCCGGATCCGCAACGACTCCTGGCCCGTCTTTGAACGTCCAGCCGTGCTCACCCATGAAATGGTTCACCACCGACACGCTGATCATGTCTTCGAGGCCTTTCAGCGTTCGGAAGATCAGCGTGCGATGGGCCCACGGGCAGGCGTACGACACAACCAAGTGGTAACGATCGCTCTCCGCCGGAAAGGCCTTGCCGCTCGGCGCATCGTCGCCGTTCGGCGTGACCCAGTTGCGAAACTTCGCATTGGTTCGCACGAATGCTCCACCCGTGCTCTTTGTGTCGTACCAAACGTCACGCCACTCGCCGTCTATCAGTTTGCCCATCTTGTATCCTCGCCCTCTTAGAGGCGCCCCATGCGACCGTCTTGGTAATCGTTGAATGCGGTGATGATCTCTTCGCGTGTGTTCATCACGAACGGGCCGTACGCGACGACGGGCTCGTCGATGGGCTCGCCTGCAAGGACCAGCACCCTAGCGCCGCTCTTCGCATGAACCTGTACCGAGCCTTCGTCTTCACGGTCGAACACGCCGAAATGCCGGGACGGAATGACGTCTCGCGCCGCACCGACTGCCACGTCCCCGTCGAGCGGAAAGACCAGTGTCGTCCAGCCGGTGGGGAGGTCGAGATCCGTCGTCCCATCTTCATGAAACCGAAGGTCGAACACCGAGATCGGGGTGTGGGTCTTCGCAGGGCCGGTGTCGCCGTGGAGCGTGCCGGCGATCACCCGTGCCTCGGCAGGACCGAGGTCGACACGGGGAAACGAACGGTCCAGCAATGGCTGGTAGCGCGGTTCGCTCATCTTTCTCGCAGCTGGCAAGTTGACCCAGAGCTGCACCATCTCGAAGATGCCGCCGGCCTCGGCGAAATCTTGGGAGTGCTTCTCTTCGTGCACGACGCCGGACGCGGCCGTCATCCATTGCACGTCGCCAGGGCCGATCTTGCCTCCGCCGCCCGCCGAGTCCCGGTGTTCGACCTCTCCTTCGTAGGCGAACGTGACCGTCTCGAACCCGCGGTGCGGGTGTTCGCCCACGCCGCGCCGCCACGGCGAAGGCTCGAACGCGCGTTTCGCCGCATGATCGAGAAGGAGAAACGGGCTGAGCATCTCCGCGCCCATCTGCGGCCAGAATACGGTCTTGACGAAGAACCCGTCTCCGACCCAGTGGTCCGGGCCCGGCGCAAACACGCCCTTCAACGCACGCGGTGTCTTCCTGATGATGGCTTCCGCTTCGCTCGTCATGTGGCCCTCCTTGCTCGCCCGGCCCAAGAACCTTCCCGCAACGACGGTGCCGACTGCAGCCACTGTGGCCGCACCCAATGTCGCCAACACGCCGCGCCGGGAGGTCTCGTTCGTCATGGGAAGACTCTAAGAGCCTCGCGGTGACGGCGGGAGACCACACCTGCTTGACCTTAGGTTGCAAAAACGCAACTCTGAACGGAAATGCGGGTAGATAGGGACAATATTGCAACGTTTGTCGAGGTGATGCGCCGGCACAGCCTGGCGGCGGCCGGGAGACATCTCGGGCTTCCGAAGTCCACGGTCAGTCGTCGACTGGCGCGTTTGGAGACACAGCTCGGCGCCAAGCTGGTGCATCGCGACGCGCGACGGGTGACAGCCACTGCAGAAGGGCAGCGTTTCTACGAAGCCGTCGTCGATCCGGTCGACGCCCTCGAGACCGCGGTCGCATCGATCGCGCAGAGTACGACCGAACCGATCGGAACCGTTCGTGTGACCGCGCCGGCGGACCTCGGTCGACTCCTCCTCATTCCGCAGTTCGTCGCGTTCCTCGCCCGCTACCCGGACATCTCCCTCGATCTCGTGTTCACGAATCGATTCGTCGATCTCGTGCAGGAGGGCGTCGATCTCGCGCTTCGTGCAGGCCGGGTGACCGAGCCTAACCTGATCGCGCGCAAGTTGTTCCCCTCGGACTTTCGTCTCGCAGCCAGCCCCGATGCGAAGGTGCGTTGTGCGGATATCTCCGAGCTCGGCGAAACCCCGTTCGTGCTGTACCGCGGGCGTGGTCGTACCCAGGTGATCCGTCTGAGTCGTGGCGCGGAGCCGAACCGGGAGAGCGTCGAGCTGACCGTCACGGGCCGCGTCAACGTGGACGACTATGGTGCGATGGCCGAGCTCGTGGCAGCCGGGCAGGGCGTTGGCTTGATGCCCGACGTGCATGTGGCGGAGGGTGAGCGGACGGGTCGGCTCGTGGCGGTGTTTCCCGAATGGTGTGTCGCTTCGCCGCCAATCCACCTGGTGTATTCGACGCGGCAGCTCCCTGAACGTGTGAGACTCCTGATCGACTTTCTGTGCCAGGCGTTCGCGTCGACGCCCGTCGCGTCGCGCGTCTAGGTGCGCGGCTTCGCCGGTAACAATCCCCGTGGGGCGACCGTGTAGATCGGCTCTTGTTGGAGTCGAAGGTCGTCGAAGACGACGTTCGCGGACGCGACACCCGAGGTAAATGCGGCCTCCATGTGCGTCATTGGATATGGCAGCTTCACCCAGTCGCCGGCGACTAGCAGGCCTTGGATCGGCAGCTCCGGGCTCGGTCGGAGCGCGCGCTGCCCCGGCGCGAACGCTGGGAAATCGTCCCGCACCTGGAGTACTTCGTGGTGGATCCGCATCCCCACGAGCTCCGGGAAATAGTACTCGAGGTCCTCTAGAAACGCGGCGCGTACGTCGCTCACGTCGGGCGCGATCGCGTAGGAGTGGAGTTCGAGCACCGCGCCATCGTGTTCCGCGGCCCATGCGCGCGCTTCGTCGGTGATGCGATGGTAGGTCGTGACGGAGTCGAGGATCGACCTTCGTTCGACGTTGGTGAAGGTAGGGAGCCCGGGGCGTACGTCGCGGTCGGTCCACAGTCGCCACACGGCGTACCCGTGCGCGGTCTCGAGGCTGCGGAGTTGCGACGCAAGCTCGGGCGACGATTCGGCGATCCAAGGAGACCCCGCGACGATCTGCTGCATGCCCGGGATACTTGCCGCGAGAACGACCCAATCGTACTCCGTACCGTCGATCCGAAAGCGCCGCTCTTTGCCGCGCTCGATCTCGCGTATGTCTGCGTTGAGGGTGACGGACACTGAATGCGCGTCGAGGTGCGCTCGCATGGGTGTCACGACCGCGGTCTCGTAGTCGCCACGCGGGTAGTCGTACATCAGCCCATGGTCGTGGCTCAAGTAGTAGAAGTGGAAGGCGCGCAATACGTCTGCTGCCGAAAGGTCGACTTCGTCCGAGAAAAATGCACGCGCGAACGTCCGAAACGAAACGCGAAGCTCGGCTGGGAGAGCGGCGTCGTCGCACAGCTGCTGAAACGTCATGTCGTCAAACGCTGCGTACGTGTGCTCGATGTCGAAACGCACGAAAGACTCGAGACGTGTGCGGGTTCGTTTGCGAACGACATCTCGCCATCGAAAGAAGCCTCGACGACCGAGATCGAGGATGTTGAGCACCGGTGTCGTCGACACGTCCCCGAAGCTCCAGGGACGACCCTCGGCGTCGAGGATGAGATAGTCTTCGATGGCCGCAAAGTGTTCCGAGATGCCGAGCCGAACGAGAAAGCGATTGAGGTTGTAGTACTGGCGAAAGAAGGCGTGGAACCCGTGATCGACCGTGTGCTGTGTGGCGCCGACGTCCTCTTTCCAGGCACCGATCTTTCCGCCGAGGTAGCCGTTGCGCTCGAAGAGCGATACCTCGATCCCCCTCTCCGCCAGCGTCGCGGCGGCGCCAATGCCGGCCAGACCTCCGCCGATGACGGCCACGCGCGGTGCGTTGCCAGCGACCTCTCGCGGCAGGGACGCGTCGATGGCGTTGGCCTGCTGGCGGAAGCCGCCGAGCCGTCGCTCGATGGCCCGAGCGACGCTGCCGCCGACCACGAAGCCCCGAAACGCCACCCAAATGAGGACACCTACGACGAGGATCGCCACGATCCAAAGAAGGCCGCCGCTCATCCCCATGCCCTAACAAATCGAAGGCGGAAGGCAATCGGGGGGCGCCTCTTGCGACATCTGTTCATATGTTGTCTAGATCTTGTCAAAATACCTGGACTGGCTCTAGAGAAACCCTAGGATCGGTGAATCCGTGGCCGATTCATTCGACATCGTTGTGCTCGGCAGTGGCCCCGCCGCGTTGGTGATCGCCGATTCGTGCGGGGCGCTCGGCGCCTCGGTCGCGTTGCTCGCGCCTGCGCCTGAGGTGCCGTGGAAGCCCAACTACTGCTTGTGGGCCGAAGAGCTGCCGGCACGTTTCGAGTCCGTCGTCGAGCGCCGGTGGGAAGGCGTGGTTGTCCGGAGTGCACTTGGTGAACACACCCTCGACCGCCCGTACGTGAAACTTTCGACGCCCGCGCTGCAAGGGCGCCTATGGTCCCACCTGCGCAATCATGGGATCCAAGTGATCGACGGCCGCGCGACGGGCGTGGTCCCGGATGACGACGGTGTACGCGTCGAGGCCTCCGGCCACGACTCGCTTCACGCACGCGTCGTGGTGGACGCAACGGGGGCTACGAGCCCGTTCGTGCGCCGCATCCACACGGGAGCACCCGCGTTTCAAACGGCGTTTGGCCTGCTCCTCGACGCCCCCAACCACGCATTCGATCGGCGCCACGCGGTGCTGATGGATTTTCGGCCTGCAGACCCGACGGATGCCGAACCCAGTTCGTTTTTCTACGTGTTGCCGCTAGACAACGACCGGCTGTTTGTCGAAGAAACCTCACTCGCGCTAAGGCCGGCGATGGATCTCGAGGTCCTTCGGCAGCGGCTCGAACGACGCATGGCCACGCGCGGACTGTCATCGTGCGCACGTCTCGAGGAAGAGCACTGCCATATCGCAATGGGGCTCGCGCTTCCAGAGCCGCATCAACGCGTGCTTCCGTTCGGCGCTGCCGCGTCCATGGTGCATCCGGCCTCTGGATACCTGCAAGCGCACGTGTTTCGCAAAGCCCCGAAGGTTGCGGCCGCCATCGTCGAGGGCCTTCGCGAGGGAGACGGGCGTCATGCGACCCAACGGGGCCACCAAGCGCTCTGGCCCCATAGCGAGCGTGCGGTCTGGGAGCTCTATGGTGTGGGTCTCGAAGCGCTCGTCCGTATGAACGCCGACCAGACGGCGCGGTTCTTCGATGCGTTCTTCTCGACGCCAGCCTCGACATGGGCTGCGTACCTCGGGGGGACGCTCGCCATGCCCGAGTTCCGAGGGGTCATGACCGAGCTCTTTCGGTCGCTCCCGGTTCGCTTACAATGGAGACTGGTGCGGACGAGCGTGACCGGAGGCGCCGCCCCGCTGGCTCGATCACTCATGCCAGCCGGCATGACACCGAACGAGACGGGGCACGAAGAGGAACGAAGATGACATCTCATGCGATCGTGATTGGAGCTGGATTCGGGGGACTCGCTGCGGCTGCGAGGCTCGTCGCGATGGGGCATCGCGTCACCGTACTCGAGGCGGGGTCGCAGGCGGGTGGCCGTGCCCGGTCGTTCGAGCGGGATGGATTTCACTTCGACGCGGGCCCGACCGTGATCACGGCGCCGTACTTGTTCGACGAATTGTTCGAACTCTTTGGGAAGCAGAGCCGCGACTACTACAGCCTCGTTCCTGTCGATCCGTTCTATCGGGTTGTGTTTCCGGACGGCCGAGCCTTCGACTATGTCGGGGACGATGAGCGCCTGTTCGCAGAGATCGCGAAGTTCAACCCCGACGATGTCGAGGGATACAAGAAACTCGTCGCACACTCCAAACGCATCTTCGATATCGGCTACACGCAGCTGGCCGATGTCGATTTCTCGAAGTTCGGCGACATGATGCGAATCGTCCCCGACCTCATGCGGCTTCGCGCGTACAAGAGCCTCTACGGCTTGGTGTCTCACTACATCAAAGACGACGCGCTCCGCCAAGTGTTCACGTTTCAGCCGCTCTTGATCGGGGGCAATCCCTTTCGTGCGCCTGCGATCTACCTGCTAATCCACTGGCTCGAACGCAAGTGGGGTGTGCATTTCGCGATGGGCGGCACCGCGTCGATCGTGTCCGGCCTCGTGCGTTTGCTCGAGGAAGAGGGCGTCGAGGTTCGGTTGCAGGCACCCGTTGCGAGCATCCGCACTAAGAACGGACGGGCCATCGGCGTCTCGCTCGAAGATGAATCGGAGCTTCCTGCGGACATCGTAGTGGCGAATGCGGATCCCGCGATGGTGTACACGAAGCTGATCGCTCCCGAAGCTCGCCAGAAGCACACGGATCGAGCGGTCGCTCGCAAGCGGTACTCGATGAGCCTGTTCGTCGGGTACTTTGGAACGAGCAAGACCTATCCCGACCTCGCACACCATTCGATTCTCCTCGGGCCGAGGTATCGTGAACTCCTCACCGACGTCTTCGATCGCAAGCAGCTCGCGGATGATTTCTCGCTCTACCTTCACGCCCCGACACGGACGGACTCGAGCCTTGCGCCTCCTGGCGGGGAGAGCTTCTACGTCCTCTCGCCGGTCCCAAACCAGCAGAGCGGGCTCGACTGGGCGGTTGAAGGCCCGCGCTACATGGACAAGATCCTCGACGCCTTGGATGCCGAGCATCTTCCTGGGCTGCGCGCCAATCTTGCCACCCAGTTTCACATTGACCCGACGTACTTCGAGACCGAGCTCCGATCCTACCAGGGCGCCGCGTTCGGCCCTGAGCCGGTCCTGCGCCAATCGGCGTACTTTCGCTACCACAACGCGTCTGAGGACCTCCGGGGCCTGTACTTCGTGGGTGCCGGTGTGCATCCCGGCGCGGGGTTGCCAGGAGTGCTGTCGTCGGCGAAGGTCCTCGAGAAGGTGGTGCCCCATCCGCAGAACAAGCGGGACACCGTGACGGTTTCCGAGGCCATGACCGCATGAGCGAACAACGTACCGAGCAAGAGCGCGCTGCAGAACACTGGCAAGTGCTCGCGTTTCACGCGCGTTCTTTTCGATGGGCGGCGGCGTTCCTGAGACCCGCTCATCGAGAGCGGGTGGCCGCTCTGTACGCGTTCTGTCGAGCGGTCGACGATCTGGCGGATTCCGACTGGGTGTCCGACGACTCACGGCGCGATCTCGATCGAATCTGCGCGGCTCTCGATGCCGAGCCGAAGGGACAGGCACTGTGGCCCGAACACTACCTCTGGTTTCGAAGGTTGTGCATCGAGTGCGAGATCGATTTCGCGGTCGTGCGGGAACTCTTGAGTGGGATGATGGGCGACCTCTCCACGGTTCGATTCGAGTCTGACCGAGAGCTCCTGCGATATTGTTACCAGGCTGCGGGCACGGTCGGCCTGATGATGTGCTCGGTGTTCGGCGTCCGCGACCCGCGCGCGCAGCGTCATGCCATCGACCTCGGCATCGCAATGCAGCTCACCAACATCTGCCGCGACGTGCTCGAGGACGCGGGGGCGTCGCGCGTCTATCTTCCCGCCGAGCGCCTCGAACCGTACGGCGTACAGTCCGAGCAGCTCGTTTCTGGGCCGGTCGACCCGGAAGCCGTGAGTCTCGTCGTGAGCGACTTGCTCAGGCTCTCGGAGCAGTACTACCGCAGCGGCGATGCGGGCATGATTTTTCTGCCGCGTCGCACACGTTGGGCTGTCCTGATCGCGAGCCGGCTCTATCGCGGCATCGGTATTCGCCTGCGTGTGAAACAGGCGTGCAACCCTCTTCGCGGGCGTGCGATCGTTCCTTGGTTCGGCAAGATTCGCTGGGTCGCAGTCGCGACGGTCAACTGGGTACTGTACTCCCTTTGGCCCCCTCGCCGGAATCGCACGAGCCAGCTTCACGAACACCTCGATGGGCTTCCCTACACCGATGCGCCCAGGCGCAGGTCAAACCCTGAATCCGTGACCTCATCCGCTGGCAGTGGGGTCGCCCCTGATGTAAGCCCAGTCAGTCATGCAGTGGGACACACTCATTAAGGGCGCATTGGTGTTCGATGGAACGGGTTCGCTCCCGTCCTCGCGCGATGTCGCCATCAAAGACGGCAAGGTGATCGAAGTCGGCGAGGGCCTCTCGCAAGCCTACGCCGAGCATACCGTGCACGCCGAGGGGCGGTGGCTGATGCCCGGCCTCTGGGATATTCACACGCATCTCGATCTCGAAGTCGAGCTCGATCCGGGCCTCACCGAAGTGGTTCGGCACGGGACCACCTCGGCCGTGGTGGCCAACTGTTCGATTGGCGTCCCGTTCGGTCGCCAGAACGAGAGCGGTCATGATCCCGTCGTCTCGTGCTTCGCGCGCGTCGAAAACATCCCGAAGGGCGTGCTGCGGCGATGTGCCGACAACATTACGTGGGACAATCCGAAAGCGTACCTCGAGCACTTCGAGGCGATCCCGCTTGGCGCCAACATCGTTCCGATGATTCCGCATTCCATGCTTCGCATCGAGGCCATGGGGATCGATCGGGCCGTCTCGGAGAAAGCCAACGAGGACGACCTCGTGAAGATGGAGTCGATTCTCGAGCAGGCGATGAAAGACGGATACGCGGGGTTCTCTACCGACGGGCTCCCCTTCCACTATCTATCGAACGACCCCTACCGGAAGACCAAGATTCCTGCGCACCACGGCGACTACCGCGAGCTGAAGCGTCTCACGAACGTCACGCGCAAGTACGACCGGGTCTGGCAAGCCACGCCCGAGAAAGACAACCCGCTCAAGGTCTTGCGCGCCTTTCTGCTGACCAGTGGCCGCTTCTTCGGGCGCCCGCTCAAGCTGACCGCGGTCGCCGCTCTCGACGTCGTCACCAACCGGTTCCTCGCCAAGATGGGCGTCGCGCTCACCCGGATGCTCAACTCGAAGTTCGTCGACGGCCACTTTCGCCTCCAGGCACTCGCCGCGCCGTTTCTCGTGTACGCTGACGGGCCCATCACGCCGCTCTCGGAAGAGCTCCCGGCACTTCGCGAGCTGAACGAAATCGACCTCGAGGATCGCGAAGCACGGTTGGTGCTTCTCAACGACCCTGCGTACCGCAAACGCTTCCGAAAGATGTGGTACCACGACAAGAAGGGTCTCTCGCTCGGCCGCGTGAAGCGCTGGCTCCGCATCATGGACGACAGCCTCAGCCGCGACCTCGAGGACATGGTCATGACCGCCCGACCGCTGCCCGTGTGGGAAGGCGAGAATCTCGAGCAGGTCTACCATCGTCTCCTTGCATGGCAGGTCACCGGGGAGGGCGCCCGTAACGCGGACGAAGCCGCCGTGTTTCAGAGTTTCGAGAGGCCCGTCGGGGATGACTGCGACTTCGTCTTGCATCTCCTTCGCCACTTCGACACCGACCTGCGCTGGTACTTCCTCGCCGCGAACGACGACGAAGAGCGCCTCGCACGTGTGCTCTTCGACAAGCAGATGCTCCCGGGGTTCAACGACTCGGGCGCCCATCTGACGAACATGGCCTACTACGACGGCAACCTTCGCGGCCTGCAGATCGCCCAGCGCCGCTCGCTCCAAGACGTCGCGTATCACGTGAGCCGGCTGACGAAAGTTCCGGCGGAGTTTTGGGGCATCGACGGAGTCGGCACGATAGCCCCGGGCGAGCAAGCCGATGTGATCTTGATCGACCCCGACGGACTGCGCCGCTACGACTCGGACGCCCAAACGATTTTCGAGTACCGGAAGGCCATCGGCTCCGAACAGATGCTCAATCGGTCTGAGGGCGTTGTCACCGATGTCTGGATCGCGGGTGTCGCAGCTTGGCGCGATTCGAGGTCCACCGATCAACTCGGCCGTACCAGGATGGGTCGAGCGCTAACCGTTCGACGCGATAGGGCGTCGAGCGCGCGCTGAACTTTCCGGCTCTACGGGGCGGGAATGTCGGAAGGGCAGTCCACCTCGATGCACAACGTCTTCTCACAGGCCCCATCGGTAGCGTCGACGCAAATCTCAGTTTCACCGGGACGGTCGCAGGTATACGTGGCGTCCTGAGAGACGACGTTGTTCGGCTCCTGAATGTTCTCGTCGTCCGAAATCGTTCCCCACAAAGCTCGCAAGCTGAGCTCGAGAGGAATCGGGAGCGCATCCGTATCCTGCCCGCGGCTTTGGACGAGGGTCGATGTTTGGCCCTCTGGAATGACCGACGGAATCGCGTTGAGAACGAAGAGCATCGGGCAAAGGTTGTCTGGAATGTCGCTAGGGCACTGAACCGTGATGCAGCGTTCTTGGTCGCATGCATCATCCCCGTCTAACGCTTCGACGCACAGCTCGACGGGACCGGAATCACCGCATCGGAACGTGGTTTGGGTGGTGAAGCGGTCGTCGAACACCCCTGTTTCCGATCGCAGTTGAGTGCGCAGAGGCTGAGGGAAGAGGTCTGGGTCGGAGACGTCGATCACGATGTCGGCCAACGTGTCGCCTGGCGGGATGACCGTCGGGCTTGCGGTAAAGGAGGCGATCACCGGGCACGTGTTGGTTTGAGGTTCCCCAGGACACAACACGGTGGTGCACCGAGTGACGTCACAGGCCGGGTCCCCATCACTGGCCACCACGCAGACCTCCATTGCGCCTCCAACGTTCGGATCACACGTGTAGGTCGCAACTCCACTACTGGCGTCTTCGATCGTGCCGACACCGGCACTCCACAACGTGGTCAACGGGTCCGGGTTCTCATCCGGGTCCTCTGCCGCCACAGTCAACGTGGCAGTGTTGCCGTCGACTTGCGTGAGTTCGGCCGAAAACTCGGAGATTGCGGGGCACTGGTTTTTCTCTGCGGGGCAGACCACGGTCGTGCACTCCGTCTCCGAGCATTCAAGTGGCTGTGAGAGGCGGATGTGCGGTTTGCGGAGGTAACTGGTCGTGGACCCAACGAGCGCGTTGGCACTTGCCCCAACTTCCGCGCTTCCTGCATCGGGGACGCCGGCGTCTGTGTCCACGTACATCACGTTGATACAGACCTCGACTTCTCCGGCGACGTCGAACGCACAGTTGTAGGTCGTTTCGGAAGCGAACGGATCGTCGATTGATCCGCTATCCGCCGTCAGCTCTGTCACGATGCCGAATCCGAGTGCGGGATTGATGTTGTCTACACGCACGGAGATTGACGTTTGGGACTCCCCCTCGGGGATCTCGATCGCGCCCGGGATGACGGTCCCCACAGGGCAGTCGGTCGTCGAGACGGGACACCCGGCGAGGAGCACGACAACGGCAAGGCTAGAGGCTCGTATCCACTTCGCAACGCTCATGGGACGCGACAAGTTGTACCCGATTCCGCGGCGCATGGGCGAACAATTCCCCGCGAAACGCGGGATGAAGTAGTGACCTGACACACCGAAACCTACACTGTCCGTCGAAATGGCGACCTCAGGCCCCGGAGCGTGTCCGTTAACGGCGAATCTCAACGGCGGCGGCCGCCGCGTGTCGTGTGCTTGCGTCCTTCCAGGGAACAGCAAACACTGGTTGCTCCCGTTTGAGGCGCCGCGCTTGTCGCGCAAGGCGGCCCTCTATTTGTACACAACTCTTAGGCGGAGAATACATTGTGAAGAAAATGAGAGGCATGTTCCTCAGCAAGGCGATCTTCGTTGCAACCTGTTGGACGATTGGGTGCACGGGCGGCGGCGTGGCAGGGTGCGGTTCCGACGGTAACGGCTCCGCCGACGTGGACACCGAGCTGCTCGGGGTTTACCAGATCACCGAGTATCGCTTCACCGAGAATGGATGCGACGCCGAGTTCACCACAGCCCCGAGTGTTGGCCGAATTGTTCTGTACCCCGCTGAAGAGATTGATGAGGCCGTGTTGGTCGGAGGGTTCTGCGG
>JBATTM010000562.1:0-6043 GCA_049670545.1 Polyangiales bacterium | reverse complement strand
CGACGCGACGCAGCTCCGCTCAGATCACCGATATCGCAACCGGCGTCCCGTTGAACGCCGCGTTGCCCGTCAGGGTGTCGACGCGCGCGGTATCGGTCAGGCCGTTGATGCTCACGCCGGGCTGAGTCGCCGCGACTCGCATTCTCGTGCCCGGCTGACCGTGGCCCCAGCCCTGCGGAATGCTGACCACGCCTTGCAACAGATCATCGCTCACCTCGGCTTCAATGTGAATCTCTCCGGTGCGTGACCTTACCGCGACGACCTGACCGTTCAGAATGCCCAGCGCGTCGGCGTCGGCGGAGTTGAGCTGCACGGTGCAGGGGTTCTTGCCGCGAACCAACCGCGCCGAGTTCTGGGTCCACGTGTTGTGGCTGCGTGTGAGGCGCCGACTGATCATCTGAAACGGGTACTCCTGCCGAATCGTAGGGGCATCCTCGATGGTGCGCCGCAGGCGTGCGAGATCTTCGAGGTACAGCGGGGGCGCCAAGTGAATCTCGGTGTTCGCCGTCTTCAGGCGGGCTTCAAGGCATCTCCGAAGCGGGCCGAGGTCGATCCCGTGTGGATTCTCGCGCAGCTTGCCGAGGCTCATGCCTTCGTCACCGTACTGTCCCTGCCGAAGTGCCATGTCGAGAATCATCTCGGGCGTGGTTCCATCGTCTGCGACACCGGTCAGGGCTGAGGCCAACTCTTTCAGGATCTGCCAATCGTGCCGCTGCTCGTCTGATTTCTCGAAGAGGGGCGGCGAGAACTTGGCATTGTTGCTGACCGCGAACGCATTGAAGAAGACGTCGTAGTGCGCGACCTCGAGGCCGGTCGTCGACGGCAGGATGATGTCGGCGTGTCGGGTCGTCTCGTTCAGATAGATGTCGACCGACACCATGAAATCGAGCTGTTCGAACGCCTCAGCCAAGCGGTTGCCATCGGGGCTCGACAGCACGGGGTTCCCCGCAATCGTAATCATGGCCCGAATCTGCCCGTCGCCGGGCGAGGTGATCTCCTCGGCCATCGTGGCGACCGGAAACTCACCGTTGAAGTAGGGCAACCCGCGAACCCGCGATTGGAAGCGGCCGTATGAACTCCCCTTCCCTTTGGGTTTGTTGCGGAGCAGGTCGAACGCAGGCTCCGGAAACATGGCGCCGCCGGGCTTGTCGCAGTTCCCGGTGATGATGTTGAGGGCGTTCGTCAACCACTGGCAAAGGCCCCCGAACGACTGCGTCGACGCCCCCATGCGGCTGTAGCAGACAGCTGAAGTCGCGGACGCCATCTCGATGGCGAGCCTTCGGATGTTGTCTGCCGGGATCCCGACGGCGGGCGCGACCGCCTCCGCTGTGAACTCTTGAACGGCTGCCTCGAGCTCGTCGGACCCCTCGACCAACGGCGCCAGGTGCCCGAAGTCGACTCTCCGCTCTTTGATGACGGTGTGGATCATCGCCAGCAACAGTAAGGCATCTCGCTCAGGCCTGATGAACAGGTGCTCGGTCGCGATGCGTGCGGTCTCGGTTCTCCGAGGGTCGACGACCACGACTTTGCCACCGCGCTCTTGGATTGCTTTGATTCGCTTCGAGACCCCCGCAGCCGTCATCATACTGCCGTTCGACACGACCGGGTTCCCTCCGATGATGAGCAGGAACTGAGTGCGATCGATGTCCGGCACCGGGATCAACATGCCCGCGCCGAACATGTAGTTCGATGCGACGTGGTGGGGGAGTTGGTCCGCAGACGCCGAGCTGAAACGGCTCTTGCTCCCGAGTGCCTTGAAGAAATGAGGCAAGAAGATCGCGTTGCCGAAATTGTGCGCGTTGGGGTTTCCGAGATAGATCCCGACCGCGTTCTGTCCATGCGCGGACTGCACGCTGCGAAGCCGAGTCCCCACTTCACGGAACGCCTGCTCCCACGATAGGGGCTCCCAGCCGCTCGACGTCTTCCTGATCGGCGTCTTCAGGCGATCTTCGTCCGTGTAGTAGTCTTGGAGCGCGACAGCCTTCGGGCAAATGTGGCCCTTGCTGAAGGGGTCGTCTTTGTCGCCGCGGATCGACAACACCTCACCGTCACGATGCTCGATCGCGAGACCGCACATCGCCTCACAGATGTTGCAGGTTCGAAAGTGAGTCTCGGTGTCGCTGCTCATCGCTACTCCTCAGTCAAGAGGTCGCTAGCCGATCGCGCGCTGAACGGCGTGCTCGCCGCTGACGAACGATTGGTCGGTCCAGATATACGCCCAATCGCCGTAACGTCCACAGTATTGAATGCCGACGTCTTTGAGGTACCCGTGAACCGTCTTCACGGAAGCTTTTCGTTCGAGATCGAAGATGACGTTGGCGTACGGGATATACATCGCGTGCGTGAACATGATCTTGTCGGTGTCCTTGATCAGGCCGCAGCGCCGCAGGTCTGCGATCACCGGTTCGATGCAGGCGTCCGGGGTGCGGTCCAAAGGACGATACTTCTTCGAGTAGTAGCACTCGGCCTGGATGCTTCCGCAGCCTTCCGGCACGTTGAGCTTCGATTGAAGATGCGGGGTGCTCAATCGCGTGAAGAAGTAGTCCTCGTCGTAGAAGTACGTCCAGTGCGCGTCGATGATGTCCGCGCGGTCAATGCCGACAGAGACGATCACAACCTCGGAACAGGTCAGTCGAGCCGCCGCGTCGAGGACGTCCGGCGGCGTGTCCTTGATTGCCGGGATGAGCTCAGGCAACGGCACCGACGACACCAAGTGCTCGTACGGCTCGACCTTACCATTTGCAAACTCGATGGTCTTTTGCTTCGGGTCGATGCCGACCATCTTGTGGCCAAGCCGCAAGTCCGTCTTCTCCATGAACGGCTGCACATAGGCCGCAAAGCCGCCGCGCTTCGGATACCGAAAGCCGCCGATGTAGTGAACGTCATCAGATTTCGGGTTCAGCGCGCCGCCAAGGACTTCCTTGAGTTCGGGCCGATAGAGGCGCGGCCCCACCCAGTCCGTGCTCATGTTGTCGGCACTCGTGGTGTGGTACTTCTTGGTGTATTCCATCGGGAACGTCCGCGCGAACGTCTCGCCGAACGCACCGAGCAGCCAGTCTTCGTAATTGTTGATCTTGGGTTCGGGGGCATGAGACGCCGCAACGAAGTCCTCGATGCACTTGGCGATCAGGTCAGGCGGCAGGCCGTGCAGATTGATCTGGGCGGGGTGCTTGATCCAGTGCCCCTTCCAATGATTGTTGACCTTCGTCTTGTGCTCGAAGTACTCGCCCTTTACGCACTCGGCCAAGATATCTTGAATGCGTTCGATTTTCGTAAACGAGACGTGCGGGCCCTCGTCGATCGTGAATCCGGAATCGAATTGGAAGGACGCCGTGTGCCCGCCGACGTGAGTGTGCATGTCATAGGTGATCGTCCCTACGCCCAATTCCGTGGCCTTGTGGATCGCCCCACAGCCCGCCATCCCCGTCCCGATGATACTGACCGTTGTCATGAGTTCCCTTCGTTCGCTGCCGTCTGCAGCTGCCACCATTGCACGGTGTCTTCGAGCCCTGATCGGAGTTCGAATTTGGGTCGCCAATCGAGCGTCTCGTTCGCCAACGTGGTGTCCGCCACGACGAGAGGCAGGTCGTTCGCCCGCGCTGGGAGAGCCCCTAGCTTCAGAAGCGAAGCGCGATCGGTGATGTCCGCGATATGCGTCACGATGTCGCGAATCTGCATGGCCTGTCCGGTGGCGATGTTGAGGGCACCATCGTAGTCAGATTGCAACAGGGCGACCAAACCCTGCGCGACATCGCCCACGTGCGCGTAGTCCCGGATCTGCCGCCCGTGAGAAGACTTCGCTTCACGCCCCTCGAGCATCGATCGTGTCACCGAGGACACCAGTCGGTTGGGGTTCTCGTGTGGCCCGTACAAGAAGAACACGCGGCCCCAACCGAAACCGATCCCGTGCTGCCGACAGTAGATCTCGAGGAGTTCGCGCAGTGCGTTCTTGCAAGCGCCGTACACCGTATCTGGCGTGGTCGGCGTGGTCTTCTCGGAGCAGTACCCGTAGTTCCAGTCGTACTCGTAGCAGGAGCCACTACATACGACGCGTTGTCCACCGTGCTCCCGAAACGAGCGGACGAGGTTCAAGCTCGCCGCGACCCAGTCGAAGTTTTCGTCAGCCGTGATCAGCTTGCCAGGCTGCACGTACCAGGCGAGATGGAGGAGGTGGGTCGCGCCGACCTTCCGCACGAGCTTCGACGCAGCATCGTGATCGAGGAGATCACACTGGTGCCACACCATGGCGTCATTGCTGGAGACGTCGGGCGGCGTCTGAGACGTCACCCCGTGCACCTCGAAGCCATGGTTCAATAGCGACTCGTGCGCGTGCGTGCCGACGAACCCTGTCGCCCCCGTCAGTAAGACTCTTTGTTTCGTGCTCATCAGGTTCACTTCGCGTGTTCGAGAGAAGGCCAGCCACGATCGGCGTCTGAGATCACGGCAGGCTGGGCGGGCCATACAATCCCGAGTGCGGGATCGTTCCATGCCACTCCCGACGCCACGTCCGGAGCGTATTTCTTCGACGTGTTGTAGACCAAGACGGTGTCGGCCTCGAGCGTGAGGTACCCGTGCGCGCACCCCTCCGGCACGTACAGCATCCGGCCGTTGCCTAGGGAGAGCTCGACACCGTGCCACTTCAGGTACGTGGATGACTCGGGCCGAAGGTCGGCGACCACATCGAAGACCGACCCCCGCGGACAGGACACGAGCTTGACTTCTGCGTGCGGCGCACCTTGAAAGTGCAGGCCGCGCAGCGTGTGCGCCTTCGTACTAAAGCCAAGGTTGATCTGCTCGAGTGCGGCGTTGAGTCCTTGCTCTTCGAGTTCGGTCCGGCACCACGTTCGGGCAAAGAAGCCGCGCTCGTCCTGAATGGGCTTCATCTCGATGACGTAGGCACCCTCGACGGGAGTCTCGGTAAACTTCATACCGAGGGTAGCCTAGACGGTTTCTGGCGAGGTTCCCAATCCGACGACAACGTGTCTAGGTCGGTCGGCGGGCGACAAACACCCAGAACATCCACAACAGGCTCGCGTATCCGGGCCAGTCGCCACCGATTCCATAAGGCGTCTGGCCCTCGAGGAGGCGGACTTCGCCTGTCAACGTCGCCACTTCCGCAAGGGGCGTCCTCGCCACGACCCGTCCGAGGGGGTCGACGATTGCGCTGATACCCGTGTTGGTCGCGCGCACGAGGTAGCGCCGATGCTCGACCGCGCGGAGACGCGAGAGCCGAAGGTGAATCGAAGGCTCCGGGGAATTCTCGAACCAGCCGTCGTTCGCGAGCGTAACCAGCAGAGATGGACGCGTACGCCGAACGAGGCCGCGCACATACCCGGGGCGGACGGCTTCGTAGCAGATCGGCACCGCGATCACGGTGCTGCCGAGCATGATTCCGTCCGTGGGATCCCCCGGCGCGAAGCGCCCGACACCCGACGAGGGGCGCGCCCATTCGGGCCACCATGCAGAAAGCGGGACATACTCCGCGAACGGGATGAGGTAGCGTTTGTGGTATGCAGAGCGGATCATCCCGTCAGCATCCACGAGTAGCGCGCTGTTGAATCTCTGGTCGGGCGCGTTCGAGGACTGCACGACCCCACCAAAGAGCAGCGGCGCCCCGAGATCACCTCGCACGATGGCCCCCGAGAGCGGAAAGGCTCCTGGAAACGGGGCGAAGTACGCGGTCTCGGGCCATACTAGAAGATCGAGGGAAGCTTCAGATTCGAGTTGCCGGCTCAGTTCCAGGTACCGACGGTGGGCCAGCAGGCGCGCAGCTCTTCCGCTTGCTACGTCGATGTTCGCCTGCACGACACCGACCGAAAACGCGGGGGCGGCGGAGATCGTGGCATCCACGTCCGTCGCGGACCAGGCACCGAATCCCATCGCGCCGGTCATCCATACCCACGAAGACAACATCGCATTCCGGGACAGACCCTTTGTGCCGGTGCAGCGCAATGCCACTTCGGCAACCCACGCACCCGCGACGCAGACAACGCCACTCATCAGGAGAGGCCCACCAAACGCGGCCAGTTGCGCGAGCCATACC
>JBATTM010000561.1:0-2555 GCA_049670545.1 Polyangiales bacterium | reverse complement strand
GTTCAAGCTGCACGGTCGCGGTCCCGTCGGAGGGACCGTCCGTGATGACGCGCACTGGTTCTGTCCGACCGTAGGCGCCGCCGCCGGATTGGTATGCGACTCGAAAGTTGCCCGACTCCCTGACCCGAAACCAGATCCGTGACGATGACTCGCCAGTGGACCCGACCCCAACGGCTTCATCGAGTAGCGGACGGGTAAACCCTGGGAGTCGATCGCTCATCGACGGGCTTCCTTGCGATGCGACCCCATCGGGACTCCTTCTAGTCCTTCTCTTGGACCGCCTTGCCGTCCTCGCCGGGCATCTTCACATCGACGTCCGGCACCTCGATCTTGGTCTTTTCCATCTTCACGTCGACGTCCGGCACCTCGACCTCTTTCTGTTCCATGTTCACATCGATCTCTGCGGTATCGACGTCGTAGGCGGGCATCTGCCCCTCCTCGACCTCGACGTCCGGCATTTCGCCTTCCTTGGTCTGGGTCACTTCGCAGCCCAGCGATGTGCTCACGACGAATACCATCGCGAATGCGCTACACACTTGAATCATTCTTTGAATCACAACCAACCTCCTTGATCGGGCGAACAGGTCGGCAGGGCGGCCACCCATCATGGGGTGTCGACGCTCCGACCCGCAGCACTCGGCACCACCGTGCAGCAATCGTACCATCGGCTCCGCATGGGATTGGATCGAAAGGTTCGCGCGAACACCTGTGGCGAAGTGCCCCATGTGGGGCACCGCTCTTCATCGATACTCCGGGTTTGGGTGGTCGAAATCGCGACCGGCCTCCCATTGGTCACGCCGATTGCCGTGCGTAGGGAACCCGCCTGCACTGCGCAACATGGCAGCGAGGTGGAGGAGATTCCAGGTCATGAACGTCGTATTTCGTTGGGTAAACTCGTTCTCTGGGCCCCCGGACCCCGAATCCAAATACGAAGGGCCGGGTCCGGCCTCGCCGATCCATCCGGCGTCCGCCTGGGGCGGGATCGCGAATCCCAAGTGCTGCAACGCGTAGAGGATGCTCATGGCGCAGTGTTTGATCCCATCCTCGTTGCCCGTGATGACGCAGCCAGCAGTCCGCCCGTAAAACACACTCTGTCCCTTCTCGTTCCGATCTCCCCCGCTCGCATAGAGCCGCTCGATGAGCTTGCTGCAGATCGAGGACCGCTCCCCGAGCCAAATCGGTGAACCGACGACCACGATGTTCGCCTCCATCACGCGGTCGAGGATGTGTGGCCAGGCGTCGGTGTCCCGTCCGTGCTCAGTCATGTCTTTTTGCACGCCTGCCGGAATCTCGTGGTCCGCGATCCTGATGTCATCCACGGTCACGCCCTGCGCCCTCATGATGGCAGACGACACGGCCATCAGCCCTGCAGTGTGCGAACGCTGTGGGGACCGCTTCAACGTGCAGTTGAGGTACACCGCCCTCAGATTCGCAAAGTCGTGTGGATCGCCCTCTGGTGTGTCTCGCGTTCCTGTCGTCATCGGTTACCTCCGAACACAGCGCAAGCAATCCGCATGCCCACCCGTCGTGACGCTCGCGGCGTGGGCGCCCAACTTGGTGTAGAGTCGTCTCCGCCATGACCGATACGCACCCACTCGATCCCCCCCTGTCCTCGAACCCAGAGGGAGAACCCCGTCGCACGGGCGTTGAGGTCGAGCTCAACAAGGTGACGGTCGCGCAAATCTGCGAGGCGATCCAGGGTGTGTTCGGCGGCGACGTGGAGTTCGACACGGAGTATGAAGCGAAGGTCGTCACTCCCTCGGGGAAGTTCGACGTGCTCGTCGATGCAAAGTGGGCGCTCAAATTGGCGGGGCCGCCCGAGGACGAGGTCCAACAGGGCGATGACGACGATACGCCAGTATCGGATCGCATTCTCAAGTCCCTGGCAGATCTCGTCGTTCCGTTGGAGATCGCAAGCCCGCCTCTCCCCGTGACCGCGTTTTCAGACCTCGATCGGGTGGTCGATGAGCTCGGCGCCATGGGTGGCCGGGGCACCAACGACAGCCTCCTCAATGCATTCGGGGTCCATTTCAACCCCGAACTACCGGGGTTCGAAGCCGAACTGATCGTGCGCTACTTGCAGGCCTTCGTCATCATGCAGGACTGGCTGCTGCAGACGATCGAGATCGACTTCACCAGGCGCGCAACCCCGTTCATCGATAGGTTTCCGACCGACTACGCGACGCTCGTCCTCGACGCGGGTTATCAGCCATCCATAGAAACTTTGATCGACGACTACTTGCTGCACAACCCGACGCGCAATCGCGCGCTCGACATGCTGCCTCTCTTCGCGCATCTCGACGAGCAGCGAGTTAGGCAGGCGCTTCCCGAGGAGAAGATTAACGCGCGGCCCACGTTTCACTACCGCATGGCGAACTCACGTGTTGGCGAGCCGGAATGGTCCATCTCTCTCGAGTGGCAGGCGTGGCTCGAAGTGGAGAAACTCGTAGTAAAACCCGAGTTGCTTCGCGATCTCGCGGCCGAGTATCGCACCCTTCTCGGGAAGCCGATCGATTCCCTATTCACCAACTGGGGAGCTGAAGTCCGCGCGAGGC
>JBATTM010000560.1:0-2799 GCA_049670545.1 Polyangiales bacterium | reverse complement strand
GGGTGCCACTTCGAGGATCTCCTGCCAGAGGCGAATGGCGACTGCGCCTTGATGAAGTCGCTCCGCCGCAAGCTCGGCCATCTCCATCTTCTTGGCGATCGCGAACTCGGGGTCGTCGATTCCATCGATTTCCTTGCCGAGGACGTTGAAGAGCCCGGCCCACTTCCTCTTCTTCGTGTAGATGTCCTTGAGCTGCGCGAGGGCCTGCTCATGATCCGGCCGAAGCGTCACCACGCGTTCAAGCGGCGTGACCGCCTGGTTCAGATTTCCGAACCGCTCGATCCAGAGTTCGGCGACCCGCAACTGGAGCTCGACTTGGGCGTCGACGTCGGTGACGACCCTCCCCTTTTGCTCGAGGACCTGGATAAGCTCGTTCCAACGGCCCGCCTCTTCGTAGAGACCTGAGAGCGCCTCGAGCGCTTCGGGGTCCTGTGGCGAGAGTTGGAGAATCTCCGCGTAGACTTGGACGAGCATCGAATCCAAGTTGAGTGCGTCCCGGTAGATCGGGACCAAATCTCGAAGCAGTGTCAGCTTTTCTTCTGTTGCGTCAGACGAAAGCGTGTCGATCTCGCCCCGAATCGATTCCGAAAGTGCGTTCCATTTCCCGCCACTTTGGTAAAGCCCCTGCAGCGCGTTCCGCGCCTCCATGTCCCCTGGGGAGAGTCGCTCGACCACTTTCCAAGCCTGGAGTGCGCGCTCGGGGCGATCGGCGGATGTCGCGCTCTGACCGAGTTCGCGCGCCAAGCTCAGCTGCCGATCAGGATCCGAAGCCGAGCGCAGTGCGTCGCCAAGAATCGTCAGGAGCCGCCCGTCTGCGTCTTCCTTTCCGATTCGTTCTCGGTAGAAGTCCAACATCCCCGGATGGGCAGCGTCGATTTTTCGAAGCCGTGCGAAGTAAGGCTCCGCATCGTCCGGCGCCTCGCGGTAGCGCCAATGCACCATCCCGAGCTGAAGAAGCATGCCCTTCTCGGCCTCGAGTCGTTGCCGGGACCGAAGTGCGCTCTCGTACATCGCGGCCAGGTCGTCCCAAGCCTCGAGGTCGGTGAAGTACCGGACCAGCGCGCCAAGTGCTTCCTCGTCCGTAGGCGTGAGCTCGAGAACTTTGCGATAGGCGTTGGCAGCCGCCTCCGTGTCCTGGGTCGACTGACGAAGCACACGCGCCGCCTGCAGCCAGGCACTCGCTTTCTCTTCACGCGTCCGAGCGGCGTTGGCTGCCATCACGAACACCGACACGATGTCGTCCCATCGCCCGCGCCTGCGGAGGCTTAGCGCGTACAAACGTGCGGTTCGCTGGTGAGATGGGTCTGCGGCGAGCGCTTCATCGAAAACGGCGTCCGACTGCTGAACGTCCTCTTCGCCTCCGTACTGCCAAACGAGAGACGCAGACCGAGTCAGCAACGAGGTCTTCAACCTCGGGTCCGCAGCTTCTCGCGCCTCTTCGACAAACCGATGGGCGATCTCCCGCCACTTCTCTTTCGCTTGCTGGATCTGCTCGACCGCCTGGACGACCTCTGGGTCCTCCGAATCAAGACCCCCGAGTTGCTCGTAGGCCGCCAGCGCGCCGACATCGTCCATCAGCTCATCGCGACGAATGCGACCGAGCTCCTTGAGCAGCACTTGCCGAAACTCGGGATCGTCATCCACCAGCCCGGTCTCGAGCTCGATGAGCGCTGCAGCGGCGAGAAACTCCCCTCGTCGCTCATGGCCTCCACGAGCCGCTTCAATGAGCCGAAGCGGGTCTTGCCCCGCGGCGTCTCCGTTCCTGTTGGCGGGTTCGCCCCCGATCAGGTCATGCAGCTCGTCGATCAGCTGCGTGTCGTACGGATCCTCGAGCAGCATGCCCAAGTAGTTCGCGACAGTGAGCTCCGCCATCTCCGCTCCTATGGTCCCTCACACGTAGGGAATTTTTCACCCCTGGGTGATCTCACGAAACCCCAAAAAACAAAAGGATCCTGCGAACTAAGCTCCCCACGCCGCAGGTGCTTAGATGTTAGCGGCCCGCGCGACCCGGGGGCAACCCTCGATTTGATGGAAAATCACGCCGAACGGGCGCTCTGTGAGCCAGCTCTCAAAAGATCATGATCGAGCCGGCCCAGGTCATCGCGCCCCAGGTCACGACCCCGAGCGAGAGATGTGTGGTCGCGAGGGCGCGCAGGGCGTTGTAGTTGTTCGCGCGATCGATCCCAAACCAGTCGGGATTCGCGATCACGATCCCGAGCCCGATCTGCGCGATCATGCCGGCGAAGGTGACCCAGCGAAGGATCTTGTGGGTGCGGAGCTTTCGCGCGAAATCACTGTTCCCCTCGCTGACGTTGAGGGGGTCTGGCATTGCGTAGGAAAGCCCGAAGGTCGTGAAATACAGGGCGCCCGTGACCACACCCAACGTCAAATGCAACGTGGGTGTGCCGCTGCACTGGCGTTGCCCAAAGACCGCGTTGCCGGTGACGCACGGGTTGTTGGCCTGGCTGTCCCACCACCCGTACTTGTTATAAAATTGGATGAATCCGGAGACGACGGCGAGGGTCATGGCGGACCACGTCGCGATGCCAAAGTTCTTGTGAAGCTTCTTGATCTTGTTCCGCTTGCGGATGAGATCGGCGGTGGTCGGCTCCGGCGGGTCGAGTTCCGTAGACACTTCCATCGCGAGGACGAAGGTTGGATCGGCGACGACCGCAGGGGGGTCTCCGAGAGCGGGGTCGATGTTGAGCGACAATCCAAACAGCGGAGTGGCAAGCAAAAGCGCGGTCAGCGGGCCCATGGCGGGCGAGTATCTACCAGATCTTGCGATCGGGCCAGGAG
>JBATTM010000559.1:0-3940 GCA_049670545.1 Polyangiales bacterium | reverse complement strand
GGCCCTCCACGGCGAGACGATCGCGGGCGCGACGATTGCCTCGGTAATCGTCCCAAACAACTTCTTCGAGTGCATCGAGGTGGTCGCCAATGCGATCGGCGAGCGCAGACCCGCTCTTGTCGTGATGATGGGTGAGTACGGGGGCCGGAGCATGATCACCGTCGAACGGATCGCGACCAACTACAACGACTCAACGCGATACGGGCTCGCGGACAACAGAGGGCGAACCCTTCAAGGAGAGCCGACGGTCCCTGGCGGGCCGGCCGCAGTCAACGCAACGGCACCGATTCGCGCGATGGTCCAGGCAATGCGCGAGGCAGGCGTCCCCGCAGACATCTCTGACACGCCAGGCACGTTTGGGTGCAACCACCTCATGTACGGAGTGCTGCACCATATCGAACACGAGGGGCTTGGGATCCCCGCCGCTTGGATCCACTTGCCTGCGCTTCCGGAAGTCGCCGCGCTTGATCGGAACCTCGGGATGCCAAGCATGTCCGCCGAGACGTCCACGCGTGGAGTTCGGGTCGCGATCGAGGCGGCGCTCGCACACCCGACGGACATCGACGTCGCGGTACCCTCTCTGTTTCAAATCTGACCCCGCGAAGGCTCGAGTCTGACCGAGCGCCTCAGTCGTCGAGTGTGATGGTCGAAAAGAGCGCCCACATCGCGTCGTTTGCATTGATGTCGACGGTGCTGATGCCGAGATCGATTCCCATCAAGTCTGGGCAGGGCGTTCCGGGCCAACAATGCCCGCCACCTTCGATCGTGCAGAGGGTCACAGAAGCTACGCCGTCGCAGTCGGACGCCGTCTCACAGGTCACCATACCTTCGTCGAAGGTCATCTCGGGCTCGTCGGTACATCCGTTGCGCGCCGCCCAGCCGTCGGTGCTCGCCACCACACTTTGCGACTCGGTCAAGCCTCCCCCGTCATAGAGGATGATGTTGTCGGCCGTGCCGTGGAAGTGGATCACGGGCACAGGTCGTACTGGATTGCAGTCGGCCGCGTCGAGGCCGAGGACACCGGCCACTGGGCCGATGGCAGCGATGATGTCGGCCGCCTCACACGCCAAGCGGTGCGACATGAAGCCCCCGTTCGACATTCCTGTCGCGTAGACGCGCGACAGATCGACGCACCCTCGTGTGCCGAGATCTTCGAGGATGGCCCGGGTGAACCCGACATCGTCGACATCGTTTGCCAACGACTGCCCGCAACAGACCCCACCGTTCCAAGAATTCGAAATCCCGTTGGGGTACGCGACGATGAAATCGTTCGCATCGGCGGTATCGTCCATCTGCGTGAAGAGCCGCTGCTGCGGACCGTTCGAGGTGAAACCGTGGAAGTTGAGCACGAGCGGGAATGGTGTGGTTCCATCGTAGCTTGGTGGGACGTGGAGTTCGTAGCTTCGGGTCCGGTCGTCGTGCTCGAGGTCGACGTGGTCCAGTGTTGCATCGAGCGTGCCGTCCACGCACCCGAGGCTCGAAGACAACGAGGGGGTTCCGCCGCTTCCTCCCTCGCCGGCGCCGCCGCCAGCATCATCGCCACAAGCGACCAGCAGTGAGAGCAACAAGAAAACGAGCGATTGGGGAAGACCGGTTGGGTGAGTCATCGGGCGAAACCCTATCACGACTCCGCGCGGAGGTGCCCTACTCGTAGCGAAGGCCGTCGACCGGTAGCATGCGAGCAGCCCACCACGAGGGCGCAATCGTAGAGACGGTGCAGATCAAGAGCGCGATTCCGATCGTAATGAGAAACACGCTGGGGCTGATCACGACCGGCAAGTGATCGATCAGGTACACCTTGGGATCGAGAGGAAACTGGATCCGATCGAGGTACGCGATGATGCCGCCTCCCACGATCACGCCGATCAATGTGCCAACGACACCCACAACGACACCTTGCACCATGAAGATGGTCAACACCGTGCCGTCGGTGGCGCCCATCGCCTTGAGGATGGCGATCTCTCGTTTCTTCTCGAGGACGATCATGATGAGGGTGGCGATCACGTTGAACGCAGCGACGAAGATGATGGTGGCGATCACGAGAGTGAGTGCGATCTTCTGCACCTCGAGCGCTGTGAACAGGTTGCGGTTGAGTTCCGACCAATCGAGGGTGTGGAACGAGCCGCCGAGGTCCTGCTCGATGCGACGGGCGAGGGATGCCGACGTGTCGAGGTCGGAGACGCGAAGCTCGACGCCAGTCACGTTGTCACCCTCGTCGAAGAGGCGCTGGGCTTCGTAGAGGTCGGTGTAGACGAGGCCGGAGTCGTATTCCTGAAAGCCCGCCTGAAACACGCCGATCACCCGGAACTCGCGGGACCGGGTGACTCCCGTATCGGAGCCGGCCAGGGTGAGACCTAGGGCCGCAAGCGGAGAGATCATGCGGACGCGGTCGCCGACTTCGAGTGCAAGGTTCTCCGCGAGCGTCTTGCCGACGACGATCCCGGGCAGCGCGTCGAGTGGCTCCTGTACGGTGCCCTTCGACAAGCTGGCTTCCCATGCTGGATCGTCAGGCAGTGTCAACGCTTCGTCTTCGAACTCGCCCAGAAGCGCCTCGACATCGGTCGGTGACGCCAACGCCACGTTCGGTTGGCGACGTGCACGCTTTTCGGACTCGCGGTTTCGATCCTCATCCCAGACACTGCCCGAGCGCCGAACCCGAGGTCGTCCGGCGTTCTCATCGGCGTCGTCGGAATTAACCCCTTCATAAAGGGGACTGTCCCCTTTTTTGGGTTGGTTGTTGTGGAGGGTGCGGAGCCAGGTCCAGTCGTCTTCGGGGATGACGCTGGGGTCGAGGGTGGGGGTGGCGCCTGGGCGGCGGAGGGTGTCGAGATTGCCGGCGATGATTTGTTGGGGGAGGTCGAGGACGGTACTGACGCCTTCGGGGGTGACGCCCTTGAGGAGCACCACCGCGCGGCGGTCCCCCTTCGTGAGCATCATTTCGTTGATCGAGAAGGGCGCGATGCCGGCGACTTCGGGCATGGCGCCGACCGACTCGAGGACTTCGGGATAGTCCTTGAACTCGCGGCCGTACTTCAGAATCAGGACATGCGCATTCACCCCGAGGACCTTGTCCTTGAATGACTGCTCGAACCCGGTGGTGATCGACAGCACCGCGAGCAGGGCGGCCACCCCGAGCGCGACCCCCACGATCGAGATGAGCGTGATCATCGAGACGGTGGCGCGCTTTTTCGACCGAAGATACCGGACGCCGATCTGCAGGCTGTAGCTCACCGTGGTTCCCTATCACGCCGGTTCACCGGCGGCGATCGCCCGTTCCATAAGGAAGTTGCCCGACCCGAGGCGACTCACTAGGGTGCCCTAGATGAAGCGGGTTTGGCCTTTGGCGTACTGCATGGGGGTGCTGATGGCATGCCATCCGCAGCAGCAGGCGCGGCCCGAGGTGTGGCCTCCAAGCAAGGAGCCCGCACCCGTCGTGGCACACGCGCCGGCACCGCCGCCGAAAGTCCTCGATCCGACCGAAGTCGAGCTCTCGGACCGCACTCCGGTGATGCAAGCGCGTCACGCGCTCGAGAAGGGCAACCCGGGTAAGGCAAGAGAGATCGCCGAGGCGGCCGTCGGGACCGCAAGCGCCCAAGACAAAGGCCGGCTCCATTGGCTTGCCGCGCAAGCGGCGGCCGAAGAAGGGTACGCACAGATCGCGATCGCGCACTTCGATGCGCTGAGCACATTCCGGCACCCGCTCGCCAAGTGGGCCACCCTTCGACGCGCGATGCTCCTCGAGCGACGCGATCCCCATGCGGCCGCCGCGCTCGTCGCAACACTCGACGACGTCTGGGGCGGTCAAGAGCGCGCCGCGGCGATCGCGGCACGACTGAATCCGAAAGGTACCGCGTCTCCGGCGCGCCCAACGAGCCCAGCAGCGCCGTCCGCAAGAGGCCGCTCCAGGCAGACGATGTCCAAGGCTCAGTCGCTCTACGAC
>JBATTM010000558.1:0-2705 GCA_049670545.1 Polyangiales bacterium | reverse complement strand
GCACCGGAGGCAGCAGTGGCACCGGGGGTTCGGGTGGCGCGACGGCGAGCCTCGGCATCGAGTGCGACCCGATTGTGCGCATCGATCAGTACGAAGAAGAAAACGGTGGGCCGGTGTTCTTGGACTTTGCACACAGCGAGGGGTACGCGGCGGCCATCTGGAACGAACGGGGAGGGGGCTTCGAAGGGGTCGCGGTTGCGCGATACGACTTTGCGGCTGACGCGTGGGATCCGCCGTTCGATGTGTTCTCGGAGACGAGCCCCGGGTTTACGCCCTTCACCGACGTGGCCGTCGATGCCGACGGCGACGTGACGTCGCTCGTGCGCAAGGTGTCGGGGAGTGACCAGCAGCTCTGGACGCGCACCTATGATGCGACGGCAGACGCATGGGGGGATGAAGAAGAGGCCGATTCGGATTTCTATGCTCAGTTCAACCGCTGGTTCCTGCGATACGACCGAGCCACCGGGGAGCCGGTGCTGGCGTTCCTGTCGCCTGCGTCGGCGAACACCAGTGTGTTTTTCACGCGGCGCGGCTCAGGTGGGTGGACGGGCGATGTCCTGCTCGAACAGAACGACAATGACAGCGTCCGAGAGTTGCGGTTTGTCGTCAACGAGGCGGGGCAGGGGCTCCTGATGTATTCGCTGGAGCTCGGGGGCACCACGCCGACGTACTACGTGCTCCCGTACGACAACGGCGACTTCCGCCGCAACGGCTCCAATGTACTGGACCCGTTCAACACGACGACAACGGCGCTTTTTGGTGCGCCTGCGCTTCATGTCGATGACACCGGGAAGGGCGTGCTGCTCATCGATGACTCGTTTGCGACAGACCGCACGCTTTACACCGTCGACATCGACATCGGGGCAGACACGTTTGGTCCGCAAGTGCTCATTCATGAAACCGAGTCGCCTGCTTCGATTGGCTCCGTGGACGTGGCGCGGAGCGAAAGCGGACTGGCGATTGCCGGTTGGGGGCAGACGCGCGCCGTCGGTGGCCAAACCTATCCTTGGGCCACCGTGTATGATGGCGCGTGGAGCACGCCGCTCGAGTTGGCGCCGTCGATCTTGAGTGGCGAGTGGGGTGCTGTCGTCGACTCCGCGGGCACCGCGACGGTCGTGTGGGCGTCGGGCTTTCCGGGTGTGTTTGCGACACGCAACACGGGCCCGGGCGGTACGTTCATCGAGGCGCAAGAGATCACCGGGCCCGTCCAGGGAGGGTCCGGCAACGTTCACGTCGCGGAGCATGAATCGGGCGACTTCCTCGCCGTATGGCAAGAGAACGCGATGGTCCGGGCGGTGCGGTGTCGGAGTGAGGAGCCGTGAGGGTGTCTTTGCGAACGAGGTCGCCTGAGATCCGACGCAGCGATTCGATGTCGCGACTGCGTTTTTCTGAACTGCCTTCGAGATAGAACTCGAGCCGGCACTCTCTGACGGCGTTTGCCGCACCGGGGGGCTAGCGTACGGTGTGGCGTTGGCGAGTCAGCGGAAGCAGTCTTCCTCGATGGCGAGGTCTTCGTTTCTGCATGGGTAGCTGTCGGGTGGAACTTCATCGAGCCACGCCTCGGCCTGTGGGCAAGTCAACCCGCCGACGCAGCCGTTCAGGCTCGCGAACGCATCGAGGCACGCGGCGGATACCTCCTCGGCGATTGTGGCGTCGTCCAGGCATTCGCTCACGCATGCGGACTGGTCCTGCCCCCCGCACTCCTCGGCGACATTGCAAAAAGCATCGCAGTTGGCGGTGCCGTTGCTGTCTCCACACGACAGCATGAGTACCCCGATACTGACGAGCGTGGCCATTCGAATGATGGTCATAGGTACCTCCCCATGCGCGGAGACTATCACGGTCAACCCACACTGGGGACTGCTTCGCTAGGCGGGGAAGGTTCGTTCGCCGTGGTGGCAGACGGGGCTGGTGCAGCGGTAGCGGTCGTGGCGTTGCCGGAAGTGTCGGCGCGCCGCAGGCTACTGTGGTCCCGGCATCATGACTGACTCGAATAAGGATGTGGCTAGTGCTCGGCTGATCAACGCCGTGTTGGGGCGAGTGGACGTCGATGGGCTGCTCGATGAAGTCGACATCAATGGGCTGCTCGATCGCGTCGATGTGGACCGGCTGCTCGACCGCGTCGATGTGGATCGGTTGCTCGACCGTGTCGATGTGGATCGGTTGCTCGCGCATGTGGATGTCGACCGGTTGCTCGACACCGTGGACGTGGACCGGTTGCTCGATCGGGTGGATGTCAATCGGCTGGTGCAGCGGGTTGACGTGCCGGCATTGACGACGCGCGCGCCGGTGGGCGAGCTGGTGGCGCGGGGCACGACCGAAGTTGCCGGGTCGACGCTGAATGTCGTGCGGCGGCAGGCGGTTGGGCTCGATACGCTCATGGTGCGGTTCGTCGATCGGGTGCTCAGGCGAAACCCGGACACGCAGCCTGAGGGGCCGTCGGAGCTCGTGCCTGTGCCGACGGTTGCTGGGCAGCCCGAGACCACGTCGGGGCGTGCGGTGATCAGCGGGTTCTATGCGGGGCCGGTTTCTCGGCTCCTTGCGTATCTGATCGATTCGTCTGTGTCGTTTACTGGGTTCGGGCTCATCGCGGGGGGGATCGTGACCGTGATCAATGCCGTGTTTGGCTCCGACCTCGAGTGGGATTGGCAAGCGGGCTTGCTCGGCTTTGGGGCGTTTTCCGTTTGGCTGTTCTTGTATTTTTG
>JBATTM010000557.1:0-3575 GCA_049670545.1 Polyangiales bacterium | reverse complement strand
CATCAGGCCGAACACTTCGCCAGGCGCAACTCCGAGACTCACGTCATCGAGCGCGACCTTCCCCCCGAACCGTTTGGAGACTCCGCGAAAAGCGAGAATTTCCACGGCTGCAGTCTCTCTGCTGCCCCCGGCCCGGGCCAGATCGTTCACCCCGCCGAAAAGGGGACAGTCCCCTTTTCTAGGACTTTGCGGGTCAGGGTGGAGAGGCCTACTGTGTGGAGGGTCTCGGGATGGAAGGGTTGGCTGGTGGTGGTGGTGGTGGTGGGGCGTGTGGCGGTGGCGCGGTAGATGGCGACTTGAAGCTTGCGGTGGGTGAGGACGTGTTCGAGCTCGGCGATCGGCTCGGGCTGGAGGGTGGCGCGGAGACCCGCATGTCGGAGCGCGGCACGCGGGTCCACCGGATCGGTCGGTGGGCCCCAGAGGCCGCCGAAGAGCGCATCGTTTCCCTTGGTGAGCCATACCTGTCGGTCGTGACCCCGGCCCGTGGTCGCCACGACGGTGCACAGGCGCACCTCCACGGGCGCCTTGCGCGCGGCTTTGATCGGGAGTCGGTTCTGATCGCCGTGCGCACGCGCCTCACACTGCGCGCAAACGGGGCAACTCTCGCATCGCGGATTTCGAGGCACGCAGACCGTCGCGCCTAGCTCCATCAGCGCCTGATTCAGATCCCCTGGGCGCTGGCCGACCACCAGACGACCCGCCTCTTCCCACAGTCGTTTGGTCGTGGTTGTCGCCCCGAGTGGAGTCTCGATTCGAAAGAGCCGCGCGAGAACCCGGCTCACGTTCCCGTCGACCACAGGTTCCTGCTTGTCGTATGCGATGCTCCCAATCGCGCCCGCGGTGTATCGACCCACTCCAGGGAGCGCGAGCCTCGCCGCTGCGTCCTCGGGTACGACACCCCCGTAGGCAGCGACGACCTCCTTCGCGCCACGATGCAGCAAACGTGCGCGGCGGTAGTAGCCGAGGCCGCTCCAATGCGACAGCACCGCGTCTTCGTCGGCTGTCGCCAGAGCCTCCGGCGTCGGAAACCGGGCGAGAAACCTCTCGTAGTACGGGATGACCGTCTCGACACGGGTTTGCTGCAGCATGACCTCCGACACCCAAATCGCGTACGGGTCGCGGGATCGTCGCCAAGGAAGGTCACGTCCTTCCCGATCGTACCAAGCGAGAAGCCTGCTTCGCATCGGCTCAGCGTACGACCGAGAGCTGCCGCTTCTTGCCATAGCGGTTCATCGTCGACTCGGGTTGGCCCTGCGCATCGGACACCAGCGCCTCTCGAAGGAAGGCCTCCGCGGCACGGTAGCTCGAGCGAACGAGGGGCCCAGAGGCGACGAATCGAAACCCGAGTTCGTTTCCGGCTTGCTCGTACGCGGAGAACTCATCGGGCTCGACATAGCGGTGGACGTCGGCATGACGCTTCGTCGGACGAAGGTATTGTCCGATCGTCAAGACGTCGACGTCTGCCTCGCGAAGTCGCCCCATGGCCTCGAGCATCTCTTCACGCGTTTCACCGAGCCCAACCATCAGAGACGACTTTGTGATCGCCGCACCCTCACGCTTTGCCGTCTCGAGCACCTCGATCGATCGATCCCACGAGCATCGAGCGTCTCGAATCGTACGCTGCAATCGAGGCACGACTTCCACGTTGTGCGCAAACACATCCGGGCGTCCGTCGCGCACCAACGTTCGAATATCGTCGTGCCTGCCTAGGAAATCCCCGACGAGCGTCTCGACTTTGAGGTCGGGGCTCGCTTCCCGAATGCGACGCACCGTGCGCGCCACGTGCGCCGCACCGCCGTCCGGCAGGTCGTCACGGTCGACCATGGTGAGAACCACGTACGCAAGACCCATCTCCGCAAGCGAACGCGCGGTGTTTTCTGGCTCCCGCGGATCGACGATACCCCCGGGCTTTCCCGTACTCACCGAGCAAAACCGGCAGCCGCGTGTGCAGGTGTCGCCGAGAATCATGATCGTCGCGGTGCCTTGGCCCCAACACTCGAAGATGTTCGGACATCGCGCCTCTTCGCAGACCGTGTGAAGTCCTCGCGCACGAAACTTGGCCCTGAGCCGCTCGAATTCTGCCTGCTCGGCCCCTGCGGGGAGGCGGACACGGAGCCACTGTGGTTTTCGGGCTGGCAGGTTCATGGGGATCACGCGGCCTTCTCTCACGCTCTTAGGGGGCGCCACCCAGGGTGTCAAACATGCCTAACGCGAGGAATTCCGTGCTATTGGAGCCCCCTTTCGAGGGACAAGGCGGCCGCCCAATCGGGTCGCGCACGATTTTCGCGTATCCCGCTTTACCTCCGGGCCTTCAGCCCCATAATTGCGGGCCGCAGGCCTCCACCCGTTCAGGAGTGAGTCGATGGATGACGAGAGACGACCGAGACGTGCCGGGCCCCGCGATCGCCCTGGCGCATCGGGTGGAAAACGCGATCTCAATCGGAGGAGGCGCGTCCAAGATCTCGTGGATGCAGGGCTGCACCTGTTCCTGGAGAACGGAATCGAAGGGGTGACGATCGACGAGGTGGCTCGCGAGGCCGGGATGGCCAAAGGGAACTTCTATCGTTACTTTCGCGACAAATCAGACCTCGTGGAAGCCGTGATCGAGCCGGTGAGCAGCGCTGCACGGGCGGCCATTCGCGACTGCGACGCGGCGCTTCGAGATGCGAACGGACGTGACGGTACCGTCGCCGCCTACCGGCAGCTCGGCAATCAACTCATCGGTACGATCGCCATGTACCCCAACGCGACGTGCGTCTATCTACAAGAGCGACGGGCGCCCGCGACGCAAGCGCGCCAAGCGATCACCGACCTTGCGAAAGAACTCGACGATCGTGCGATCGCACTGAGCGAAACCGCAGTGGAGCGGGACCTTCTCGCGGTCAACGACCCGCGAGTCAGCGCCCTTGCGGTAAGCGGGGCGGTCGAATCGCTCGCACTTGCCTCGCTGCGAAATCAGTTCCCGATGGACCCAATCGACACGGCCAACACGCTGATCGGTCTCGTCCTGGACGGAATCCGCAAATAACCCTTGCTTTACGACCTATACGCCTGTCCAGCGGGGAAACTACCGCTCGGGCCTCTTCTTCTTCACAATTGACCGACATGGGGCAAGAGCCACAGGGGGCATGGCCGCGTCTCATCTTCGGGACGGCGGTGAGCGGACTATGCATGCTGGCGCCTGCGCGCGCTTGGGCAGCAGGCACCGGCTCGTCTGCTGCGGGCGGCGCAGCAGGCGAGCTCAGCACCGTTGTGCTTCTGGTATTGGTCATCGGCGTCGCATACGTCCTCGCGCACAACGTCGTCGAACGACTGCAGCGTCGGTTCCTCGTCGTCAGTGGACTCGAGTACTTGCTGCTGGGCATCATGCTCGGTCCGTCTTTCTTGGCGATTGGCGCGTTCGATGATCTCACCGGTCTCCTTCCGATCATCGCATTGGCCGCGGGCTGGGTAGGGTTGCTTCGCGGCACCGACTTCGATTTCGCGAGCTTGCAAAAACTCGATCCGGCGACGTGGCGTATCGTGTTCCTCCACCATGCGCTCCCTGGCGTCATCGTTGGCTTCGGCGCGTTCTA
>JBATTM010000556.1:0-7834 GCA_049670545.1 Polyangiales bacterium | reverse complement strand
GGATGACGAGAAACAGGGCGAGCACGCGGTGGGGGGCTCGCTTGAGGAGCCCCATGAACGACTCCCAGAGCGTGTCGGTCGCGACGAGAGTGCCGTCTAGATCCACGCACAAGGGGCGCGACGTCACGGCCGTCTGGGCGTTCGGCTCATCCACCGCCCCTCACGGTGACATCAGAGGCGGCTCAGCGCCACCTTTAGCTGCTCCTGCTTCGTTCGGAGCTCACTGGCGTCTCGTCGCGATTTCTCGACGACTTCCTCGGGCGCCCGCTCGACGAAGCTCGGATTCGCAAGCTTCTTCTCGACGACACCCAGCTCCTTGTCGACTTTGTGCAGGTCTCGTTGCAAGCGCTCGCGTTCCTTCTCGGTATCGATCACGTCAGGCATGGCGGCCCGGACGCCCGGGTTCACGAACACCGCAGCGTTCTCGAAATGCGCGCGCACGTCATCGAGACGAGCGCCGTCTGGCTCGAAATGCATCACGCAACTCGTCAACGCCTCAATCGTTCGTCGTTCCTCTTGGAGCACCTTCCGTTTGACCGGATCTTCCGTGTGCCAATGCACCGCGACCGGGCGGCTGTACGGGATCCCATGCTCCGCACGAATCGCGCGCACACTGCCGACGAGGGCCTGCATCGTTTCGAAGTCTCGCAGGGCGTCCTTGTCTGCCCTGGCGTCTATGAATGCGGAGGGAAATCGAGCGATCATGACGCTCTTGGGAGCGGCGCTCCACTTCGGGATGCGTTGCCAAATCTCTTCGGTGATGTGCGGCATCATCGGATGAAGCGCGCGCAACACCGTCTCGAGTGTGTGGATCAGGGTGGCTTCCGTCTCGTCGACCAGTGTCGCATCCCCGCTGTCGAGAGCCGCCTTGCTGACTTCGAGGTACCAGTCGCAAAACTCATCCCACACGAAGTGGTAGAGCGCGCCCGATGCATCATCGAGACGGTATGTGTCGAGGCCCGTCGCCGCCGCATCGAGCGCCTGATAGAGCCGCGCAAGCACCCAACGGTTCGCCAGTGCGCGCGGTTGGGGGCACTTCTGGGACGCGACCGCTTTCGAATCGGCGAGACGGATCAACGCATAGCGCGAGGCGTTCCAGAGCTTGTTGGCAAAATTTCGATAGCCCTCGATGCGCTTGATCGAGAGCGCGATGCGCCTCGACTGCGGCGAGTAGCTGAGAAGCGTCATGCGGAGCGCGTCTGCCCCATAGGCCGCGAAACCGTCGGGGTAGGTCTTTTCGAGGTACTTGACTCCAGCCTTGGCCGCGCCTGCGGTGTTGGCCTTCTCGACGAGCTGTTCGAGCGTCGCGCCATAGATGACGTCTAGCGGATCGATGACGTTGCCCTTGACCTTGCTCATCTTCTCGCCGCGCTCGTCTGTGACGAGCCCCGCCAGGAGCACGCGGGTGAACGGCACTTCCCCCATGAAGTGCAGCCCCATCATGATCATTCGCGCCACCCAAAAGAAGATGATGTCGTAACCGGTCTCCATGTCCTGAGTGGGGTAGAAGCGCTTCAACGCCACCGTGTCGTCGGGCCAACCGAGTGTCGAAAACGGCCACAGCGCCGAACTGAACCAAGTATCGAGGACATCCTCGTCTTGTGTGAGCGAGTGCCCACCGCACCCCTGACACGCGGTCGGGTCTTCGCGCGAGACCGTTACCTCGTGACAGGACGCACAGTACCAGGCCGGAATCGGGTGCCCCCACCAGAGCTGTCGTGAGATGCACCAATCCTGGATGTTCTCGAGCCAGTGAAAGTAGGTCTTCTCCCATTCCGCGGGGAGAATCTGGATCGTGCCGTCGCGGACGACATCGATCGCCGGCGCCGCGAGGGGCTGCGTCTTGACGAACCACTGCGTGGAGATCAGCGGCTCGACCACGGTGCCGGACCTCTGAGAGCGGGGCAGGGTCATCACGTGCTTTTTGCTGCCGCGCGCAAGTCCGAGGCTCACCAGCTCATCCTTGACGGCATCTCGTGCAGCGAAACGATCGAGGCCCTGAAACGGCCCGGCATCCGCGTTCAACGTGCCATCGAGATTGAGGATGTTGATCTCCTCGAGCCCATGGCGTTTGCCCGTCGCGAAGTCGTTGGGGTCGTGCGCTGGCGTCACTTTGACGACCCCCGTACCGAACTCCGGATCCACCAGCTCTGCATCGAGGATCACCGGGATCATTCGGTCGACGAAGGGATGGCGGACATACTTCCCGTGGAGGTGGCGATACCGTTCGTCGTCCGGATGGATCGCGACCGCGGTGTCTCCCAGCATGGTTTCGGGCCGGGTTGTCGAAACCACGACCTCACCATCCCCGTCTGCCAGTGGATACGCGAAGTCGAAGAGCTCCCCCTCGACCCCTTCCTCTTGGTCGACCTCGAGGTCCGAGAGCACGGTCTGCGACTCGACGTCCCAGTTGACCAGACGCGTGTCGCGGTAGATCAGCCCCTCTTCGTACAGACGCACGAAGGACTCTCGGACCGCGCGGGCAAGGTCCGGGTCCAGCGTGAACTTGGTCCTGGACCAGTCGCACGAGGCCCCCATCTTGCGAAGCTGCTGGAGGATACGCCCCCCCGATTGCTCCTTCCACTTCCATACCCGTTCGATGAACGCCTCTCGACCGAGGTCTAGGCGCGTCAGCCCCTCACGCTTGAGTTGGCGTTCGACGACCACCTGGGTCGCGATGCCGGCGTGGTCGATTCCAGGCATCCACAAGGTGTTGAAGCCCTGCATTCGCTTGTGTCGACACAAGACGTCCTCGAAAGTCGTCCGGCAGGCGTGACCCATGTGAAGAGAACCTGTGACGTTCGGCGGGGGAATCGCGAGCGTGTAGGTCTCCCGCGTATCATCCGGGGCTTCCGACGCCTCGAAGAAGCCGGACGTCTCCCAAAACTCGTACCACCGTGCCTCACTTTGCGTGGCCACGTATGCCTTCGGCATCTCGTCGATTTCGTCGCTCATCCGACGGACCGTGTGCGGCGAAATCGTGAGGCAGTCAAGCGTCAGTCGCCGACGAGACGGTGCAATTCCTCACGGATCATGGCCTCGGCGAGCTCCGGGACAACCTCCCAGACGACGCGTTCGACGACCTCCGCAGAAAGCTTGAGGACCCCTTCGACCTGGTCGGTCGACAGGCCCAACGCCTCGAGGCGCTGGACCACCGAGTGCGAAATCGCCTGCGCCGCCACAGATGACCCCGAAGAGATGGCAGGTTGCGACTTGAGTGTGGGCACGTTGGCCGCGGGGAGCGAGGACGCAGCCATCGGCACGGCCGAGACGGAGGCGCCGGAAATGGGCGTCGACGACAGCGGGGTCGGGGACATCGGCCGCGAGGTCATCGCGGGGCCGCCCACCGGAAGCGGGGGCGGGGTCGGTCGGTACGCTGGTGTCGAGATCGGCCTCGGCGCCGGCCGCGCAACGGGAATCGATGGCGCGTCTGACAAGGCTTGCACACCGCCCGACAAGCTCTGCGCCTTGTCGATGGCCTCTTGGGTGTCGAACGGCTTCAGGATGTGTTCATCGGCTCCCACTTCGGCGGCACGCGCCTCGTCGAGTGGGCGATGCTGACTCGCCATCAAGATGACGGCGGTGCCGGCGAGCTGCGGGTCCGCCTTGATCGCACGCGTGACTTCGTACCCATCGAGACCGGGCAACGAAGCATCGACGAACGCCACGTCGGGGGAGAAATCGCGCCCGTGTTCCAATGCGAGTTCGCCGCTCTCCACGGCAAGCAGTTGTGCGCCTTCTCCTGCGAAGGTCATCTCCATGACCTTTCGCATCGTCACGCTATCTTCGACGACCAGAATTCTCATGTGCCCCAAGCCCCAATCACTTCGATGCTGTCCCCGGTGACATACGCGATCGCAACGGGACAGGTCAAGAAGCGGTGTGAGTCGGTTGACCTGGCGAACCCCCCCCGGTAGGGAGGCGACGTGTCGGATTCCCACCTACGCCGGAAGTACGTCGAAGCCGCGCCACGTGCGCCTGAAGGGCGTTTTTCATGGGATGATGTGGTCCAAGGCGATGGTCCGATCGAGCTAGATATCGGGTTCGGCCGCGGGCAATCCCTGTTCGAACGTGCGGCGGTGGCGCCCGAGAGCCGGATCGTCGGGATCGAGGTGAAGCCCAAGTGGGCCTACAAGGTGCACCAGCTCCTCCAAGAGCGGGGGGTGTCGAACGTTCAGGTGCTCTGTGGGGACACGCGCGAAATTCTGACGCGCGTCGGCCCCGATCGGTCGGTGCATAAGGTGGCGCTTCATTTCCCCGACCCGTGGTGGAAGAAGAGACACCAAAAGCGCCGGGTGATCGGCGACGTTCTCTTGGGCGAGTTGCGACGCTTGATGCGCGCAGACGCTGTGTTGTTCATCCAGACCGACGTCGAGGACCGCGCCGAGCGATACGCGCGCCAGATCCGAGAGGCGGACGGGTTCACGCTAGTCTCGAGTGACGGCTTTGTCGCGGACAACCCTTTCGATGCACGATCCAATCGAGAGCATCGGGCAATCGCCGACGGGCTTCCCATTTGGCGAATCGTCGCGACCCGCACCGGTTAGCGGAGGGCGAGGGCGGCACACTCTCGGCGTGTCTGCTCTTCGAGACGCGCTTGCCGGGCATCGAGAGTCTCGCTCGGCTCGTGTCCGGGGATGAAGTACGCGAGATCGTCGACGATATCGTAGAGTTCCTCCCCGTCTTCGAGGAGCTGACAGTTGCGACGACGGAGCGCGTCCACAAGTCGCGGAAGAGCCTCGATGGTATGTCGTTGCGTGTCGTGCAGGAGGACGATGCCGCCTCGGTCGCCCGTCTCGCGCTCTCGCCGCTTCAGCACGCGGAAGAACGTACGAACCACGTCGTCGGCGGTGTCGACCTCGAGGTCGCCCGCGTACACGGTCCACAGGACGGTCGTGTATCCGCGGTCGGCGAGGATCTGGCTGACCCGGTCGGAGAGGGCGCCACCCGGGGGTCGAATCAGATGAGGGCGAAGCCCGATCGCATCCTCGATCTTGCGCTCACTCACGTGGAGCTCTGCGTCGATCTCCGCATTTCGCAAGAGCGGGAGCTGCCGATGGGTCTCCGTGTGATTCCCGATCATGTGCCCGCGGTCCACGATCTCTCGAACGATCGCCGCGTGCTCTCGCTCCCAAGGGTTGCCGCGCCCGAAGCTCTCCGTGGTGACGAAGAACAGCGCACGAATCCCGAGGCGGTCGAGTAGGTCGAGTAGGACGGGGGTCGTACGTCGAGAAGGCCCGTCGTCGAAGCTAAAGAGGATTGTCCTACGCTTGGTGCCACCGTCGAGGGTCAGTCCTGGTGGATAGTCAGCGCCGGTGATGTCCACCGGCGCGGGCCCGGGCTCGGTGCCATGAGTCGCCTCCAGTGAGGGCTCGCGTGTGGGAAGGGCGAGGCCGGCTGCGGTCGAGATCAACGTGGTCCGGGTCATGCCTTCGGCCTTGCGGTCGGGGCGCGTCGCCCAACCCACGGAGGCGCTGATCGCCAACACGATCACACCGGACGTGAAACGAACCTTCCATGGAACTGAGGACATCGTCCGCGAATCGTACGAAGCTCGGCGGTGCCGACGCGAGAAAGCTGCCGCACCTGGACAGGTCTGCAGTTGCCTCGAGCGATCCTATCGACTACCCCGGTCGCCGAACGAGCAACCCGTGATTCAAGTCGATGCCCTCAGTAGACGCTATGGAAGCCGACTCGCGGTGGACGACTTGTCGTTTGCCGTGGAACGCGGTGAGATCGTAGGCTTTCTCGGGCCGAACGGTGCAGGGAAAACCACGACACTCCGCATGCTGACCGGCTACCTGGCCCCTACGACAGGCAGCATCCGCATCAACGGCATCGACGCGGTCAACGACTCGATCGAGGCGCGAAGGAAGCTCGGATACATGCCCGAGGGCGTCCCCCTATACCGGGAGATGCGGGTTCACGAATACCTGCGGCACCGGGCAGAGCTCAAGGGTGTCTCTAGCGTTCGAGATGCTGCCGATCGCGCGCTCGAGCTTGCCGGCGTCGCCGAGGCGCGGCATCGCATCATCGGGCAGCTCTCCAAAGGGTACCGGCAACGGGTCGGGCTGGCCGAGGCTCTGATCGCGGATCCCCCGTTGTTGATCCTCGACGAACCCACGTCAGGTCTCGATCCAAACCAGGTCCGCCAGTTCCGAGGACTGATCCGCGGATTCGCCGGCGACAAGACCGTATTTCTATCGACCCACATTCTCTCAGAGGTACAGACGGTCTGCGATCGTGTCGTCATCATCCGCGAGGGCCGCAAGGTCGCCGACGTCCATCTCGACGAATCGACGAAGCTCGAAGAGATGTTTGCCGAGCTCACCACGAGCGGAGCCGTCGAGGACAGCCCATGAGGAGCACCTGGGTTGTCATGAAGCGGGAGCTCACATCGTTCTTCGTGTCGCCGCTCGCGTACGTCGTCCTGACCGCATGGTTGGCGTTCAGCGGCGTGACGTTCTGGATGCTCACCGAGTTCTACGCCCGCAACGCGGTGGCCTCGGGCGCGGACAGCCCGCTGGCGGGCTTCTTCGGGGGGAGCGCGCTCTTCTTCATCCCACTGATGGTGTTCGTGCCCGTCCTCACCATGCGTCTCGTCGCAGCCGAACGGCAGTCCGGAACTCTCGAAGGATTGATGACCGCACCGATCTCCGAGGCCGCCATCGTCTGGGGCAAATACGGCGCGGCCATGGTGATGTGGCTCACGCTGTGGGCTCCGACGTTGATCTACGCCTGGATCATGAGCCGGTACGGCAGCGTCGACTGGGGTGCTGTGCGAGCGAGCTACCTGGGCGTCTTGTACTTAGGTTCGTACTTCATGGCCGTGGGTCTGCTCATGAGCGCGATCGCGCCGACCCAGATCATCGCCGCGGTACTCTCGTTCGTCGCCCTTGGGATTCTGTTCACAGTCGGAATCGGTGAGTTCGTTCTCGATGGAACCCTTCGCGAGGTGTGCGCCTACGTCAGCATGTGGGGCCACATGCAGAGTTTCTCGAAGGGCGTCATCGACACTCGATACCTGGTATTCGATGTCTCGATCGCGGCCGTGGCGATCGGACTGAGCATCGCCGTCCTCAAGACGGGGAGGCACGGGTGAGCACGTCATCCTCGCGCTCCCGACTCAATCTGGCCGCGACGGCGATTCTTGCCCTCTCGCTGGTCGTTCTCGTGAACTTTCTGTCTTCGCGGCACTACCGACGGTGGGATTGGACGGCCGACCAGCTGTTCACGTTGTCCGACCGTAGCCAGCAGGTGCTGCGCGAACTCGACCAAGACATCCAGATCTACGTATTCCTCGCGAGGGGCGAGCAAGACTTCGCTGACGTCGAGACCCTCCTCGAAGAGTACAAGGCGATCACGCCGCGCATCGCGGTCGAGTGGGTGGACCCAGACAGGGATCGGGCCCGCTATCAGGTGCTCGCCGACCGGTTTGGCGTCGATACCCTGCTCGCGGGGGAACTCACGTTGTCACAGGTTCCAGTCGTCGTCACGAGCGGCGACCGCAAGTGGAAAGTCGAGCGACACCAGCTGATCGTCGAGGACTTCGAAAGCTTCGACGACGTCGACGGCCACAAGCTCGACCTGCAGTCCGAGCGCGCGCTCACGGGGGCCATTCTCGAGGTCACGACGGGTGAGCCAACCCAGGTGTGTCTCGCCCATGGGCATGGCGAATGGGAGGTCGGCGCGTACGGCGACCGAAGTTTCGACGCAGTCGCCCGGGAACTCGGCTGGGAGAAGATCGAAATCGAACCCTTCGAACTGTCCCGCGAACAAGAGGTGCCCGAGTCGTGTGACGCGCTGTTCATCGTGAGCCCGCAACGGTTGTTTG